>DAOVJU010000084.1 GCA_030632095.1 Chlorobiota bacterium | reverse complement strand
CTATTGCATTATAAAAATTAAAATTTACTGTTGTACTATCAGGTAAGTCTTCTTTAAATTTAACACGCATTGACTTTCCTTTTAGAAGAACTTCCGGTTTTTCAATTATTGGTGGTGACACTAATAATTCCTGGTTTACATTTTTAAGTTGGATGTACTCGTCAAATGTTACCTGAAATTTCTTCTTTTTGAAATTTTTTGAATAGTTTAATGGATCAGAAGCTACAACAACCGGAGGTATTTTGTCCCTGGGCCCGCCTTTTGGGGCAATAACCCTTGCACAGTTTATAGTTACAATTATTGAAAAAAATAAAAGAAAAAAGTAATATCTTTTAATATATAAAGTCTTATTTTTTTTGCTCATTAGCTGAAAAAGTCTACGATTTAAAATATATATTTTAATTATTCCGATTAAAAAGATACAAACTTACAAAGATCAATACAATTATAGAATATCAATTAGGACAATAATTATCAGTGTGTATAACATTTTTACTTTTTTGTTTTTTTCTTTGTAACAAAATTTTTATAGATTTTATTGTATAAGGTGTTCTCTAAAAATTCAAAGTTCAGGAAAATACATATTATTGTTATCTTTGAAGCATGGATTATAAACGAGAAATATTGAATGATAAATAATCATTAAAATGGGGAACAACAATTCAAATACAGACTATATCGACAACATAAAAGAAATAGATTCCGGTTCAAATACGGTTAACCCGGTTTTTTATATAATTCTTGCTGTTTTATTTGTTTTGCTGAGCATAATTGCCTGGATGTATTTTGACCAGAGAAAAAAAACTGATCAAATAATAGCACAAATGACACAAACTACAAAAGAAAAAGAGAACCTCACCCGCGAACTTGATGATTTACTGTACGAATATGAAACCCTGCAAACCGATAATGACAGCCTTAACTACCAGATGCAAATTGAGCAGGATAAAATAAAACAAATGCTTGTAGAGGTTAAGCGTGTAAAAGCTACTAATGTTGCCCTTATTGTTCAATATAAAAAAGAGCTTGCAACTCTACGAAAAATTATGCGTGGTTATATTGTACAAATTGATTCACTAAACACCCTGAACATTCAATTAATGGATGAAAACGTAAAAGTGAAGCAGCAATATACTAAGGTTCAACTGGATTATGAATCGCTTTCGGAAAAAACAGATGATCTTTCGTCAAAAGTTGAAATTGCATCTGTAATTCAAACCGAAAATCTTGAAGCAATAGCAATAAATGCACGAAGCAAGGAAGTAACCAAGGCAAAAAAAGTTGATAAAATAAAGGTTTGTATGACCATGGATGAAAATCCTATTGCTAAACCCGGGTTGAAAGATATTTATGTCAGGATATCGAGGCCTGACGAACTGGTTCTGGCAAGCTCTGCTGATGATCTTTTTTTGTTTGAGGGTGAGAAAATTGTGTTTTCTGCAAAACGCCAGGTTGAATACCAAAACGTTGATATTGACCTTTGTATTTACTGGCCAAACCACCAGGAACTACCTGAAGGAACTTACCTTGTTGATGTATATACAGAGGGAAATTTGATTGGAAGTACAAGTTTGGTACTAAAATAAAAAGGGAAATTCAATACATTTACACATTTATGTATCATATTAACTTTTAGTTATATTTGTCTTAGAAAGTCATAAAATTAACCTGTATTAATATTAAAAACATTTAAGGAAAATAAAATGCAAAGATCTAACTTCAACAATTCTAAAGACGAAATATGGAGTCATCTGGCTAAACAAATGAATGCCAACCTGGATAAAGATAAATTTCAGATACATGATGTGCTAAGATACAGTTCCGGAGAATGGGAAATAACTCTTGACCAGTATTATGTAATTACAGGTACGCAAAAAACTGCATATACAAGAATGAGAGCGCCATTTGTTAACAAAGATGGTTTGCAATTTGAGATTTATAAAGAAAGCCTGGCTTCTTCAATTGCTAAATTATTTGGCATGCAAGACATTGAAGGAGGAGATGCTTTTTTTGACGATAATTTTATCATCAAGGGAAATAATGAAGAAAAAGTCAAGATCCTTCTTAATGATAAAGGATTAATGAAGTTAATAGAATTGCTGCCAGATCTTTCGTTTCAAATACGTGAAGATGATGGATGGTTCAGCGAAAAATTTCCTGAAGGCGTAAATGAATTATACTTTTTATGCGAAGGTGAAATTAAAGATGAAGCAATGCTGAAAAACCTTTTTGAGATCTTTTCTATTACTTTGGAACGATTGGTTGAAATTGATTCGGCTTACGAGACAAACCCGAATATAAAGTTATAGATGAAAAGGCACGCGTTACAAACGTGTGCCAGTGGGGATTTATTGCCTATTTAGTTCCTCAACTTCTTTTTTTAATTTTTTATCTAATAACTTTTGAACCCTAAAATACCATAGATTAAATCCAAGAATCATCATAAAAATACCAACCAATTGCCCTAATACCCATGAAATGTTAATTTTATTTATTCTTTTAGTCCTTTTTTTAAACAATTCTGACTTTCTATTCATCTGATATGATTTAAGAAGAACTCCATGGTGTAACTCTTTTATTTCAAGACTAAGTTCTTTGGTTTTTTCGTGTAGTTTAAGAACAGGAAATATGTCGTATTCATTATCAAATTTGAATTGAAGGTAGTCACGATATTCCGGGTCAGATAGGTTTTCATTGAGATCATCTAAATTAACAACTCTATTAGTTGAATCATCATATTCGTATTTTGAAAGTAAACTATTAACCATATCAATATCTTTCTCAAGTTCATCACTTCTATCCTCAAGTTTAGCTATTTCAAATTCTAGTTCACCCCTTTCAGTTTGAATTGTGTCGATATCATCTATTATTTCATTCAGGATGATATGAGGAATAATGGAACAAAATAAGGTTATTATAATACCAGAAAGTGCAATAAATTTGTACAAATTATCTGTTGGTAAATTTGGTATGTTCATCATAAAATTTAATTATTGCCAGGTTAAAAAGGAAAGGTATTAAATTTTACAAAATCAAACAAATAAGGTATTGATTAAGATAAAACTAAATCCATTTGTTGATGGTAACATCAATAAGGAAAGTAAGATTTCAAGTCCAATTCATCTTGTTTTACCGTTACAAAAAGATTATTTGTTTTTACGTGTTCAGCTAAATACTCCTGCTCAGTTTGCCCTGGAGTGGGAATAAGGATAGCCTTTTTATTCAGAGCAATTAAATCCATAATACCGGAATAACCTGAACGGCAAACAACCAACTTTGATCGTTTAATTGTTTCAGCTAGCTGTTTTGTGGGCAAATGATTTACAAACTCTATTTTCTCTGTATTTTCCGGCATTGATTTTCCTGGTTGTCCTCTTACAATAATTGTTTTGAATTTGCTTTTTGAATTTTGCTTAATGAGAATATCCTCAAGAATAGTTCTTTGAGGTTCCGGCCCTGAAAGAATACAAACAATATCGTATTTCATTGCTTCTACTACATGTTGTAAACCTTCAAACCGGGAAAGCGGCCCTATGAATCTGGCATTTGACGGGATTTTATATTTATGTGACAGATCGCCACTTAAATTGTCTTTACCTTCCCAATCCGGGATCCAACATTCATTGTATTTCTTAATAAACCAGCGATGAATAAGATATCCAAAATATTCCAAAAACTTCAATCCTTTAGGCATTTTAACCATTAGCTGGTGAGTGATATAAACCGATCTTATATTCTTATTCCAGCACCCAAACCTGTTATCTGATATTACTACATCAATTTTTTGCTCCTTTATTAACTTTTTTAAGACATTATGCTCATTTATAATCCCAAAAAGTATTTTATATGATTGAAACATCATTTTGAACAATTGATTACCACCTTTTGAGTATTTAATGTGAAATGAAGGAAATTGAATATGCTTTAATTCCGGAAACTCTGATTTTAAAAGATTCAGTGGTAATTTGCCGGCAGCAATGATAACTTCATTTTCATTATCAATAAGTTTCTGTATTACGGGGATTATTCTGGTTGCATGGCCTAAGCCCCAATCCAGTGGACAAACCATGACAGACTTTTGTTCCGGGAACTTATTCATCTGTTGATATTTCCGAGAGCTTAAGCTTTGCTTTTTCTGTGAATGTATTTTTAGTTTTGGTAAGTTCTTCCAATAATGGTATGGTTTTGTCATTAAAACCCTTTTTTAAATATGAATTTGCAAGGTACCATTTCCGCTCATCTACAAATAAATTTTGATTTTGAATTTTATTTAAATAGTTGATCGTACTATCAATAATATTGAGGTGATAACATGAAACCGCGTAATAATAAAATAATGAATCGTTCTGGTTTTCATTTTTAATTTCTACTTCAAGGATATTTTTTGCATTTTCATAATCTCCCTGTTCAAAGGAAAAGTAAGCTGCTGGAATACCATCATATTTCACAGAAGTTGCTGTAATTGCATATATTTGATAAGCAACTGTTTTGCTGTCGGCTTTTTTTGTTTGCTTATGCATAGTTTTTGTCTTTAACTGATCAACCAGAACTCCAGCAGGTTCTTGCCCTGGTTCTCTCATTTCAGAAGTAACACCAAGTATTGCTATTTCTTCTTTTTTTTCTACAGTTTTTATTTCATCATCAGCTAGTTTTTCTTTTTCTTCCGGAATTACTTCCTTTTCCATTTCTGAAACATCTTCTTCTGCATCAGCAATATCGTGAACAACAATTGTTTTTTCAATACTAACTACTGGTTTTTTTTCTTTTTGCTTATTCTTATCTGTAATTATCCCTGATTTTTCCCGGGCACCAACCGATATGGTTTTTTTATCAAATGTACTATCCTGCAAAAGAATTTGTTTTTTTCTTTCACTTTCTTTCTGCAAACCAAGCTCTTGTGCAAGCTGTTTTTTCTCAAAATTATTCATCATCAGCATAATTATATATCCGGAAATTATAGCTATTGAAATAGCTGCAGCAATACCGGTAATTACCGAAATTGTGTTTGGTTTGGATATTAACCCGCCATACCTGAATTGTATTTTACTGTTTATGTTTTCAACTGTCTTTTCTGCACTTTCAATGCTTTTGAAATTTTCCAGGCCTTCAAGCTCATCCCGGCACATTTGGCAATCAATCAAATGTTCTTCTACCCTTCTCTTTTCATTATCAGATAATTTTTTAAGAATATATTCCTTTAAAATATCTGAGGAAATACACTCACTTTTAGAAAATATTTTATTTGTATTGTTGCTCATTCTTAATTCAAATTACATCTTAAAATCATTAATCATTGAGTTTTTTATATTCGCTTTCAAGTGCTATTTGCAAGTTTCTCTTTCCGTTTTGCAGATGACTCTTAATTTTATTTAAATCGTGTCCGGTGAGTTCAACAATTTCCTGGTATGTTTTTTCTTCATAATAAAACAATTTTATACATTCTCGCTGATCTTCTTTTAGTGCATCAACTGCATTCTCAACCAACTTTGCTTTGTTTACAGGTATTTCTTCATTAGTTAGATGTATAAAACTTTTATTTTCCATAAAAGTTTCCTGTTCATTTTTAAGGTTTTGCAGGTGCTTTTGCTTTGTTTTATCGGAACGCAAAATCATCAAACAATGATTGCGCACAACCGAGTAGAGCCAGGATTTAAAATGCTGGATTTTTTGAGTTTTCAAATCAATTGAAAGTTTTTCAAAAATATCCATCGTTGCGTCTTTGCTGTTTTCTTCGTTTTTCAGGTATTTCATACAAACTGCAACCACAAAAGAAGAATAGCGGGTAAATAGTTCACCTAAAGAATTTGATTTACCGGTATTCCGGTACAATTCCAATAATTGTAAATCCGTTAATTTGGTATTTCCTTTTAGAATGTTCAATGCAAATTCTTTTATGTAAAGATAAGAGAAAAAAGCACCTCATCCCTAAAAAGCACTTGTCCCCCAAAAGCATTCATCCCCAAATTTGCACCCATCCCGGAAGTAATGAAGCGTAGCGGAATGAATATCCGGGAACTCATTCAAAAGGCACATTGTTTTTCTAATAAAGAGATCCCGGCATTCCGCTTCGCTCCAAGCCGGGATGGGGAAGAATATAATAGCATTTCATCTAAGAAGTAATAAAACGGAGCGGAATAGATATCCGGGATATCAGGCTTGAAGCAAATTAACACCAATCTTCAGATAAATCATTCCAATTTGGGTTCATTTTTTCAATTAGTTCAATTTTCCATTTTCTTCTCCATCTTTTTAAGCGTCTTTCTCTTTCAAAAGCTTCATTGTATGTTTCATGTTCTTCAAAATAGACCAGTTTATCTAAATTATATTTAGCAGTAAATCCTTTTACAACCTTATTTTTGTGTTCGATTATTCTCCTTTCAGGTTCATTTGTTAAGCTTATATATAGAGTTCCGTCTTTCTTATTTGTTAATATGTAGACATAGATTTTTGACATAGATTTTTTTAGATTTAAAGATAGTGTTTTCATTACAAAAAGCACTTCATCCCGGAAGTAATGGAGTGGAGCGGAATGGATATCCGGGATCTCTCAATAATTGCTCACCATGCCGGGCATTGTTCTCTTTAATACGAAATCCTGGCATTTCATTTCATTCCAGTCGGGAAAGGTAATTCTTTGAATGAGATCCCGGCGTTTCGCTTCGCTCCAGCCGGGATGGAGAAAAGGCTGGGATGAAAGGGATTCTAATTAAGAATCATTTTGTAATGCTCTATGTCAACTTCAGGAAATTTTTCGCCTTCCACAATAAATCCTTTTTGTTCAAAAAACTTAACTGCACTTACACAAGAATTAAGATAAATATCCATATCCATATGACGTATATCCTTTAAAATTTTATCTAAAAGATATTTGCCAATGTTTTGTTTTCTGTACTTTTTAAGAATTGCAAACCGTTCAAGTTTAATTCCATCATAGGTTGTTCGCCATCTCGCAGTTCCAATTGCTTTGTTGTCTTTTAATACCAGGTAAAGAGTAGACTGTCTGTCTAAGCCATCATATTCTAAAAAACGATCAAGGTAATATTCTAGAATAAACACTTCATGCCTTATTCTCTTTACTTCTTCAAAGTTTTCGTGGTCTCTTACATCAAAACTAATTACTTTAACATTTTCCATACGATCAGCTATATTTTGATTTAACCGGCAAAAATATATTCTTCTTTTGAAACTTAAATACTTAATTCAATGTTTTTTAATAATAAAACACAATTTTTTGACGAATGATTTTAATAAACTCAGAACTTACTAACCCCTTGATTTTTTATTGATTAAATCACATCCTAAGACTTCGGGATAATTATTTAGCAAGAATTGTTAAATGGCTAAATTGTTAAATTGTTGTAAGAAAACAATTTAACCATATAAGAAATAGCACACAAATATCATTCGACAGGCATTAATTAATGCCTTAGCTAATCAACAATAAACAGATCTGAAGCAATTTTATCAGCAATAAATTTCCCTTTCTTGCTGATAATTAGTCTATTGTTCGTATCAGTTATTTGTCCGGAAATAATATATTTTTCTGCCTCCTTTAAACATTCATCATGAAACCCTTTACCAAATTCCCTGCTTATCTTTTCTAAATCAGCTCCCCATACAGTCCTTAATGAAGTAAGAATATAATCATTGTACTTTTCTGACAAGGAAAGGATTTCTGTTTCAGAATATGATTCATTTTTATTGATCAATTCAATATATTTTGCATTGTTCGAAATATTCCAGCGCCTTGTTTTATAATCATAAGAATGTGCAGAAGGGCCAATTCCTAAATATTTTTCCTGTAGCCAATAATTTATATTATGTTTTGAAAAATATCCATCTTTTGAAAAATTTGAAATTTCGTAATGCAAAAATCCTTGTTCTTCGGTTTTTTTAACTAATGTATTGAATTGATTCAGGCTTTCTTTCTCTTCAAGCTGTTTTATCTTTCCTTTTTTTAAAAAGTTAGCTAAAACAGTTTTGTGTTCAATGCTTAAATGATATGCTGAAATATGTTGAATACTCAAATTTAATGCATTACGAAGGTTTTCTTCCCAATTTTTATTGGTTAATCCCGGTAATCCATAGATTAAATCAATATTTATATTATTAAATCCTGCTTCCTGTGAATTTTTTACTGAATTAATCGCTTCCCGTGCATCATGTCTTCGGTTTAACTGTTTTAAGTGTTTATCTTCAAAACTTTGAATTCCTATACTTAACCTGTTTATTCCAATTTGTTTTAAACCATTCAGGTAATCAATGGACAAATCATCCGGGTTGGCCTCTAATGTGATCTCGGGATTTTTACTAACGGAATAAAGCTTATAGATTAATTCCAGGATTTGATCTAATTCATTGATTTTTAATATTGATGGTGTTCCTCCACCAAAATAAATAGTTTCAATTTCTTCATTCTTCAGATAATCGTTACGGGTTTCAATTTCAATTAGTAACGCCTGAAGCAATTCTTCTTTTCGTTTTAAAGAAACACTAAAATGAAAATCACAATAATAGCACATTTGCCTGCAAAAGGGAATATGTATGTAAATACCTGCCAAAGAAATTCTTAATTATAAGTTTTTCAGTTTCTTATTTCAATTCTGCAATAACCCTGCAAGGGGCACCGTCAGCATTTTCAATTTTAAGTGGGGCAATTGTGCATTTGAAGCGTTTGCCAATTAAATTATGCAGCTTAGTTAAATTTTCAACAATCAGTATATCATTTTCAAAAAATAATTGATGCAATTCATAAGGAGCTTTATCAGGTGAAGCAGCATCCAAACCAATAATGCTGATTCCTTTTTCTACTAATTTTTTTGCAAATGACATTGACAAAACCGGAGAATTAGTAAAATATTCAAGGGAATTTATTTTATCAGTATGTCCGGTAAATAAAAAGACAATATCACCTTTGTCAATATCTTTTACAGAAAGACTGATTTCATTCATGTTTCGTGCATCAAGGACAATTGCTTTTCCAATAAATTTGTCTAATGGATAGTCGTCAAGTGTCTTCCCGTCTTTTTTCATGTGATTTGGTGCGTCAATATGTGTTGAAAAATGCGAATCAAAACTTACTTGTTTTGAATTCCATCCTTCTTTTTCAACTGTTGCCAATTGTTCAATTTTTGGGGCCGGTGTACCAGGGAATGATGGTATTTTATTATTGACAGGTAGTGATAAATCGTAAAACATAATAATAAACTTAAGCTTACAGCTCGGAATTCAATTTAATAATCTGAAAATCAACATGTTTCTCAATACTATCCCGGACTAATACTGAATTAGTATTTGCAACATAATAAAAAGTATCATCAATTCTGAAGATTTTAATTTCTCTCTCATCCGGTTCAAATGAACTGTCGTTGCAAATAATTTCACTATTTAAATTAAGTATCTGATAATACAATTTTCCGTTTGTCCTGTAATAGTCAATTTTTATTCTGAATGGTGAATTTGAATATTTACTGGTGTTTTTGACAATCTGGCTTTCGAAAGGAATAAGATTTATTTTGAATTTGATAACAAAGTTGTCCTCAAATTTTAGTTTATTATAATACTTGCTTTCTAAGAGTGATTTTTTATCTATTTTGCCAAACCTGAATCCCGATTTCTTGCTTAAAGCGTTTAATTCTGGATCCATGTTGAATACAATGTTTAATTCTTTGCCCTGAAAGTTATTACTAACAGAATCTGAAGTTGTTGAAAATAAAACCTTTGTTGGGATTTCCTTACTTAAATCCAATGCAATCCAATTATTTGGTTCT
>DAOVJU010000480.1 GCA_030632095.1 Chlorobiota bacterium | reverse complement strand
CATGAAATGGTTGATAAAGTAGCTAATGCCACCAGAATTGCTAAAGAAATGGCACCAGAATTTATGATTGATGGAGAAATGCAGGCAGATACAGCAATTATTGAATCAATTGGCAAAAAGAAAGCACCAGATAGTAAAATAGCAGGAAAAGCCAATGTTTTGATCTTTCCAAACATGGAAACAGGAAACATAGCGTATAAGCTGATTCAGCGGCTTGCTCATGCAGAGGCAGTTGGACCAATTTTACAAGGTATGGCTGCTCCAATTAATGACCTGTCAAGAGGTTGTTCAGTAAGCGATATTGTTAATCTTGTTGCTATAACAGCAAATCAGGCAGAAGGAATGTAAAATATTTTGGTACTACCATGAATTTAATGGAATGTATTAACAAATGCGATAATGAGGGAATGTGGAAATTGACTGTTTAGGTATTATAGCATTGAAGCATTCAATTATTATAGCATTTAAAAAGAACCAAAAAGTAATTATTTACCATAAATAGGAGTAGAAACTTAATATAAAAAAAATGACAGAAGTTATTGAAGTTGTTGAAGCTATTGAAGCATATGGTTTAAGTAAAAAAGATAAACCTAAAGCTCTTTTTTCGCAAATAGGAATTGTTGGTTGTGGTACTACAGGTCAGAGTATCGCATTAATGATCGCCGAAACAGGTATTGAGGTAGTATTTCTTGAAACTAATGAGGAGAAAATAAAACAGGTTTTTGTTGAAATAACAGAAACAATAGATAGCAAAATTAATCATTGGGGAATGACTGAAAGTGATAAGCGTGCAATACTGTCAAGAATTACCGGTACACTCAAGTACGAAGATTTTGCTGAATGTGATCTGGTAATTGAATCTATACTTTCAAAAGTAAGAGAATTTAGTTTAGATATTCGTAAAAGTGTTTTTCAAAAGATAGAAGAACATGTGTGTGAACATTGCATTATTGCAACAAATTCTACAACCATTGTTATTACAGAATTAGCGTCAGAATTAAAACATAAAGAAAGATGTGTTAGTCTACATTTTTCTACTACTGCTCCCGATGCAAAATTAGTAGAAATAGTAAAAGGTTTATATACATCCGAAGAGGTTTGCAAAAACACAATAAAATTCACTAAACTAATTAATAAAATTCCAATTCCGGTTGAAGAATCTCCGGGTTTAATAAGTGTTCGTTTGTTTGTTTCTTTAATAGGTGAAGCATGTGAGGTTTTAATGGAAGGTATCGGGACAAAAGAAAATATTGATCTTATTATGAAACAAGGATTTGGAATGCCTCTTGGTCCATTTGAGTTTGCTGATAAAGTTGGAATTGATAAGATTGTTCGCTGGATGGATAATTTACACCGTGAATTTGGTGATTTGAAATACAAAGCACCGCCATATTTAAAAAAATTATATAGAGCGAATCATTTGGGAAGAAAAACCGGTGAGGGATTTTACAAATATGATGAACACGGAAATAAAATTAGTGAAAACATATTAGAATAATTACAATTAACATTATAGTAATTAACAGAAAAAAATATATCAATGAAAATATTAGTTCTTAATTGTGGAAGTTCTTCTATAAAGTATCAACTCTTTGATATGACATCAACTGAAGTTATGTCAAAGGGAATAGTAGAAAAAGTTGGGTTAAAAGGATCATTTCTAAAAAATATCCGAAATGATGGTGATAAGGTTAAATTGGAAGGTGAAATCCTTGATCATCAAAGTGGTATTGAATATATACTTGGCGTATTAACCAGTAAAAAACATGGTTGTTTGAATAGTATTAAAGATATTAATGCTGTTGGCCATAGAGTTGTACATGGTAGTGAACTATTTAAAAACAGTGTTTTTATTAATGAAGATGTAATTGAAGAAATTGTAAAATGTATTGAGTTAGCACCACTTCATAATCCTGCAAATTTAAAAGGTATTAGTGCTATGGATTCACTGATACCTGGCATTAATCAAGTAGCAGTATTTGATACTTCTTTTCATCAAACTATGCCTGATTATGCTTATATGTATGCAATCCCACATTCATTGTATACAAAATACGGTGTTAGAAAATATGGATTTCATGGAACAAGTTTTCGGTATGTAACTAAAACAGCATGTGAAAAACTAGGTTTAGATATTAATAAACAAAAAATTATTGCATGTCATCTTGGTAATGGAGCGTCAATTACAGCTATTGATTGTGGAAAATCGGTTGATACATCTATGGGTTTAACTCCTGTTGAAGGTTTGATTATGGGAACAAGAACCGGTGATCTTGATTTAGGAGTATTTACATTTATTATGAATAAGGAAGAATTAGGCTATGCAACAGCAAATACCCTTGTTAATAAACATAGTGGTGTTTTAGGGATTTCAGGTGTTTCTTCTGATATGCGCGAAATTGAGGATGAAGCTAAAGGAGGACATGAAAGAGCAAGATTAGCCTTAGAGATGTATAATTATCGTATTCGTAAATATATTGGAGCATATTCAGCTGCAATGGGTGGAGTAGATATGCTAATTTTTACCGGTGGTATTGGAGAAAATGCTGATACAACAAGGAGAGGAGTATGTAAAAATTTTGAATACCTGGGCTTGGAGTTTGATGACGAAATTAATAGCAGATCAAGAGGAACGTTTGAAGTTATAAGTAAAGAATCATCAAAGGTAAAGGTTGTAGTTGTACCTACTAATGAAGAGCTTGTAATTGCTAAAGATACACAAAGAATCATCTCAGAAAAAACCAATTAATTTTAAGTACAAATAATCTACAAAATGTTACGAAAATTATCTGATTTAAATACCCTGGTTGCAAACCAAAAAGAAAAAAGAATATTGGCCTTGGCAGTTGCTCATGATCATCATGCTTTAGATGCAGCCTATAATGCAATGAGAAAGAATATTGTTGATCTTATTCTTGTAGGTGATGAACAAGAAATAAAAAACTTAGCTGACAAATACCAGTATAATCTTGATAATGCAAGAATCATAAATGAAACTAATAAAATAAGAGCTGTAGAAATTGCTGTTAAACTTGTTAACAAAGGGGAAGCACATATATTAATGAAAGGGAATGTTGGGACAGGAATTTTACTAAAAGCTGTTCTAAACAAAGAATGGGGGTTGAGAAGTGGAGAATTACTTTCTCATTTTGCTTTATTTGAACTGGAGACTTATCATAAATTGATTGCATTAACTGATGTTGCAATGAACATTGCACCTGATTTACAGGGGAAAGTGTCAATATTGAACAATTCAGTAGGTTATATGAATAAATTAGGATTTGATAATCCAAAAGTTGCTGTTGTTGGTG
>DAOVJU010000316.1 GCA_030632095.1 Chlorobiota bacterium | reverse complement strand
TTGCCTTACGATGTGATGAATAGCGAGGAAGCTGCTCAAATGGCTAAAGGTAAACCTGAATCATTACTGCATATTACAAAAGCTGAAATAGATTGTCCGGTAGGAACTGACGTTCATTCAGAAACGGTTTATAATAAAGCAGTCGAGAATTTTAAAATGTTTCAGGATAAAGGTTGGTTAATTCAGGATGAAGAACCAAAATATTACATTTATGCTCAAACCATGGATGGCCGAACACAATATGGCATTGTTGGTGTAGCTGCTTGTGAAGATTACAACCAGGGAATAATTAAAAAACATGAATTAACCCGTCCTGAAAAAGAGGATGATAGAATGATCCTGACTCGTTATACCAATGCAAATATAGAACCTGTGTTTTTCTCTTATAAAGCAATTCCGGAAATTGATGAAATAGTTGAAAGTATAATAAAAAACGAAGTTGCTGAATACGATTTTGTTGCAAAAGATGGATTTGGTCATCATTTTTGGCCAATAAATGATCCAGAGAAGAACAAGAGAATAGAAGAATTATTTGCAACAAAAGTTCCTTTTACCTATGTAGCCGATGGTCATCACAGAACTGCTGCTGCAGCTAGAATTGGATTAGAAAAAAGCAATCAAAATCAAAATCATACAGGTAATGAAGAATATAATTATTTTATGGCTGTTCATTTTCCTGATAATCAGCTTATGATTATTGATTACAACCGTGTTGCAAAAGATTTAAACGGCCTTTCAAAAGATCAATTTATTGATAAACTTAATGAATCTTTTGAAATTGAATTAGTAGGATCAAAAATATTTAAACCGGCAAAACTTCACGAATTTAGTATGTATCTTGAAGGAAACTGGTATAAATTAGCAGCAAAACAAGGAACATATAATGACAATGACCCTATTGGAGTTTTAGATGTAACAATATTATCAAAACAGATATTAGAACCGGTACTGAATATAAAAGATTTACGTACTTCTAAACGTATTGATTTTGTAGGTGGTATTCGTGGCCTGGGAGAGTTAAAAAAGCGCGTTGATGAAGGTACTATGAAAATAGCATTTGCACTTTATCCGGCTTCCTTAAAGCAATTAATTGATATTGCTGACTCAGGAAATATCATGCCTCCAAAAACAACCTGGTTTGAACCTAAACTCCGAAGCGGCCTGGTCATACATAGTTTTGACTAAAAAATGAAAACCTCCGGTAAATTATTGACTGGAGGTTTTTTGTTATTTTTGTGTAAGAAATCTAAATAAACCACAATGAATAACATTATAAATAATATCAGTAATTTAAAAAAGCAAATCCCGAAAACTGTCAAGTTAGTTGCAGTATCAAAGACAAAACCAAATGAAGATATCCTGGAAGCGTACAATGCAGGACATAAAATATTTGGTGAAAACAAAATTCAGGACCTGGTTAAAAAATATGAAGAACTTCCTAAAGATATTAAATGGCATATGATTGGCCATGTACAAACAAATAAAGTAAAATATATTGCCCCATTTGTATCTTTAATTCATGCTGTTGATAGCTTTAAGTTACTCAGTGTTATTAATAAAGAAGCTATTAAAAACAACAGGATTATTAACTGTTTAATACAAATACACATTGCCGAGGAAGAAACAAAATTTGGTTGTACACTTGATGAAGCAAGAGAAATATTAAAATTAAGGTTTGAAAATAAATTAACAAACATTCAATTAATTGGTGTTATGGGCATGTCAACATTTACTTCTGACATGGAGCAAATTAGAAATGAATTTAAGGGATTAAAAAAAATATATACAATTTTGAAAAATGAGTTTTTTAAAGAACAAGATTCATTTAAAGAAATCTCTATTGGAATGTCAGGAGATTTTCAAATAGCTATAGAAGAAGGAAGTACAATGGTAAGGGTTGGTAGTTTAATTTTTGGTAGCAGATACTAGTATTAAGTCAAATGTCAGATGTCAAATATTTCATGTCAAATGTATTGTTATTTACCTGATTTTGTATTACATATAACATTTGACTTCCCGGGAATTTTCGGGAGACATTATATGTTTGACATGATACTAGTGTCTTCTCAGGTTAAAAACGCCAGTTTCTTTCGCAAAGCTAACCTACATGAGCCGATATTCCTTTAAGGAAGAAAAGGCATCGCCTTTGGCAAGCCTTTGGCGAACGAAGGGTATGTGATAGCAATTAATAAGCAAAGTTAACCCGCTTTATTCTTACAAAAGCGAAGCGAATTGGATGAATGTGTGATGGATAATGAGAATAAGACATGCTAAAGTTCATTTAACCTAAGCTTTTATGGATCATCAGGGAAATGCATAGGTGATGAATTTGGAATTTGCCGGTAGTCGGACAAGTTAATGGAATGGTGAAATAATGTAACATTGGGAAGAAATAACATTGTTTATACTGAGCAAAGTCGAAATATAAGAATAAAAATATTTAGAGTGGTGGTGGTAACACAGCATTAATCCATTATTCCAATATTCCATTTTTTCATAAAACTATTCATTTTCCGGATGAACTATTTTATTGTTAATTCTTTTTAATAAAAAATGAGGTGTGCAATTACTTTTTATATATACCTTTATAACAATAAGTCATATTTTGATTTTGACAAAAAAGTATTAATTTTACTCAATTAGATAAATAATATTCTTCAATTTCAAATTATTTAGTTATGCAAATAAATTTAAGAATCCATACTTCCTATAAAACTTTTGCAGTTGTCTTCATGTCTGCATTTATTTTTGGTTATTGTGCTTCTGATGGAGATAAAAAGAAAAGTATTGAAGATAGTATCAATGAAAGCATTAAAATTGATGACGAACTGGCAAATGATCTTAATCAGGCAAAAACCGTTTTATACTCTCTTCCTTCACCTATTGAGACAATAATGTTAATAAAAAGGGCAGGAGCAGTATTTTCTGATTCATATCTTAACCCGATTGAAAATGCTTCTAATTATTCGACCAGCAAAAGCCTGGCAGTTAATTTAGGTGTTTATAGTGCTGATTTGAGCTATGCCAGTTTATTTGATCAGACACAAACTTCAATTAGATATATGGCAGTTTCAAAAAAACTTGCCGATGAACTTGGAATTTTAGATGCTATTGATGGAACAATAATGGAAAGGTTAGAGAATAATGTGAATGACAGGGATTCTCTTCTGGAAATTATTTCTGAAACTTTCATGAATTCAAATTCGTTTTTAAAAGAAAACGAAAGGCCTGAGATTGCTACCATGATTATTATTGGTGGTTGGATTGAGGGATTATATATTGCAACTCAATTGGCACAAACAACAGCAGTTAACACTGAACTCATTGATAGGATTATAGATCAAAAATTATCATTAAATACTTTGTTAAGTTTAATGAATAAATACAAATCAAATCCAAATATTCAGTCTTTAATTGATCAACTTAAGGAGTTGAAAGTAATATATGATAAGATACAGGTAATATCATCTAAAATTGAAACTGAAACTGACAAAGAATCAAAAATAACTACTTTAAAAGCTAAAACTGATATTTTTATTAGTGAAGAAGTTTTTGATAGTTTAACAGTAAAAGTTAAAGAAATACGAACTGATTTTGTTAAGTAATTAGTTATTAATGAAGTTGACAAAAACCTTATACAGCATTTCATTACTAATACTGTTTGCTATAGTTACTTTAAATACCCTGGCCCAGTGTAAAGATTTTTCAGTTAATACTTGCAAACCTTCCATATCTCCTTACATACATGATGGAATTTATAATGCTCATGTTTTTTCAACTGGAGAATCTGCCGAGTTATTTAAAACTTTTTTTGCAAAGCAGAGTTATCGGATGTTAATATGTAAACCCGATAACATTCCAATTATTGATATGATTGTCATGGATACACAGAGAAACATTATATATGAACTAGAACTGAATAAAGAAGTCAATATATGGGATTTTATTCTTGAGTCAAGCCAGCAACTAATTGTTGCATTGTATATTAAAAAGCAAGATCAGACTGAAAGTGGCTGTGTGGCTATACTTATTGGTCTTGAGGAAAACCTTTAATATTTTAAGAGTAATATTCTGTTAAATTTTAAATCTCAATACTTTATATTGCTAATGAAAACATCCATATTTTGTTTAACATTAATTTTCATAACGATACCTTTTTTTGGAATTGCTCAATTTAAGAATGAATCTTTTTTAGGAAAAGAAAAGAATAAAGGATTTACAATTTCAACAGGCGCTGAAGTATTCAGTATTCATGGAAATAGTTTTATAGGAACATTTATTACTCCTGAATATCGATTTAATCTAACACCAAAAATTACCATTAATACCGGATTAAATATTGGTAATTTATCTGCAAATATGAACGCTTCAGATTATGAAAGCATCTCTTATTACAATTATATTTCCCCTTTTTTTTCGAATTCTTTTTTTATTGAAGGTATATATTCATACTCGAATAAATTAACAATAACAAGTTCTTATATTACAAGTTTGCCACTGTCAACTTCCAAAAACATTGAACCACAAATGAACCCAAATGTAAATGATTGGAAAAGTGCAAAGATTGGTATAGATTATAAAATAACCGATGGTGTTCATATTAATGCCCAGTTTGGTATATCCAATTCTCCGTTCAATTATCGTTTAAATAGTCCTTTAAATAGTCCTTACAAGCAATTTTATTTCGAATAGAATTTAACCTGAATAATTCCTGCAAAATAACTTTACTTGACTTTTAGCAGAATTTTTCGTATATTTTAGCTTAATAAATAGCTATAAAATAATTAGGAGGAATAAAGATGGAAAACAATTTTTTATGTCCAAAATGTAAAGGATACTTAAATGTTGGGGGAAATATAATTTTTTCAACAAAAACAAAAAGTGGCAAAACTGGTTTGATTTTATTGCACGAACAACTTGGTAATTATTCTGTACTAAAACACCCAAAATATGATTTTGAAAGTGGTGAGCATAT
>DAOVJU010000269.1 GCA_030632095.1 Chlorobiota bacterium | reverse complement strand
TATATTCTCGGTAACAATATGCCCATCAAACAATTGAACTATGCGGTGTGCTTTTTCTGCATCTGAAGGCGAGTGTGTTACCATTACAATAGTAGTACCTTCTTCGTTTAGCTCACTTATTATACCCATAACTTCTTCTCCATTTGCAGAATCAAGGTTTCCTGTTGGTTCATCCGCTAAAATCAACTTTGGCTTTGTTACAACTGCCCTTGAAACAGCAACTCTTTGCTGCTGGCCACCAGATAATTGCTGTGGAAAATGATTCTTACGATGGGCTATCTTCATACGGTCCAGTACTTCCTGAACACGCCTTCTGCGCTCTGATGATGGCATCCTTAAATACAATAATGGCAACTCAACATTTTCATAAACCGTAAGTTCATCAATAAGATTAAAACTCTGAAATACGAAACCTATATTTCCCTTTCTGAATACAGTCCGTTTACGCTCATTAAGTTTCGATACTTCATTCTCCATGAAATACAATTCTCCATTAGTTGGATTGTCCAGTAATCCTAAAATATTAAGTAAAGTGGATTTACCACAACCTGACGGGCCCATAACTGCAACAAATTCACCATTTTGTATTTCCATATTTACATTATTAAGGGCGGTGGTTTCAACCTCATCAGTTCTGAATATCTTTACTAAATTATTGGTTTTTAACATCATAGTTTTTATGTTTAGTATTAATTTATTTTCTAATTAAATATTATTTTGTCAACGTCTCCAAAATCATCATAACCTGAAGTAATAATTGTTTCGCCTTGTTTTAATCCTTCCAGCACTTCAAAATACATCGGATTTTGATTTCCAAGCCTTATGCTCCGCTTAATTGCCTCTGTCCCATTTTCATTCAAAACATACACCCATTGTCCTCCTGTGCTTTGGTAAAAACCTCCTTTTGGAATAATAATTGCTTCTTCTGATTGGCCCAGGCTTATAATTAACCTGTATGTTTGACCTGTCCTGATATTATCAGGAATAGCCCCATTAAAAACCATATCAATATCAAACCGGCCATTTTTAACTTCAGGATAAATACGTTTTACTTTTAGTTTAAATTCTTCATTGTTTCTTTTCAATTTACCCTGCTGCTCTTCAGTTATTCTATCAATGTAATATTCATCAACTGATACTTTTACTTTGTATGCCTGTAAATCGTTAATTACCCCTAACCGCTGTCCTTCTTTTTTTGCTTCACCAATTTCTGCATTTAGTGCCCCTAGCTGACCAGCTATAGGTGCTTTAACGTTTAAGTTTTCTAATTTGTTACGAACAAGGTCAAGGTTCTCCTGCATTCTTTCCAAATTTAATTCAAACTGCTTGATTTGAACCGATCTGAACATAGAATCTGTTTTTTCCTTTTCAAGTAATAATATATTCATATTATACAAATATTCATACTCTTCTTTTGATACCAGGTATTCTTCTTCAGAAATAATGTTTTGTTCATAAAAAAGTTTATTTTTTTTATAAAGTCTTTCCTGCTTTTGCAGTTTATACTTAATATCTAACATTTGTTCTTTTAATCTTAACTTTTCCTGCTCCATTGCAAGCCTGGTATTTCGCAAAAAATTCATTTGCTCCGCCAGGTTAGCTTCACTATTCAATATACTTAAATTCAAATTCGGATTACTTAATCTTAAAATAACCTGGTCTTTTTCAACCATACATCCTTTTTCAACTTGTATTTCTTCAACCCTTCCTCCCTCAATAGCATCCAGGTATACTGTTAATATTGGGGCAACAGTACCAATTTGAGAAATATACTCTTCAAACTTATCATTAATTACTTCGCCAAATGTAACTTTTGCCGAATCTACTTTAAGTTTTGAACTTTTATCCCTGAAAATTAAATAGAACATTGCCCATAATATAAATGCACTTACTATGGTTATACGAAATGCATTTCTTCTTCCCCATGCTTTTTTTTCAATCCTCTTATCCATTAAACATTCTAATTGTTTAACATATTTTAACACTTATTATGCCAGCAACATTAATATAGTATAAATCAATTGTTTAAATTTTCAATGGTTTTATATAAATACTATTTAATGTACGAAAAAATACAGCAGTGTACGATTTCGAACAATCTTGTATGCAAGCTCAATTTACAATAAACATATTAAGCTAGTAAAAATTAAGCAAATACACCAAATCTGAAAATCAATTCATAATTTTAAAAAAGCTTAGGAATGGTTTTTGTAATGTTCTGTTTGCTTATAATATTAAATAAACATACTTTAAATAATTTTGGCATTATTTATTTCTGTTGTACATTTAAAATCAGATACAACATAAAAACTTAAAGAAATATAACATATACAAAATCAGAAAAACATACAATTATGCCTGATAAAGTCGGAAAAATCTTAGCAATTGATGATAATGAAGATATCCTGTTTTCATTAAAACTGTTATTAAAGCCTCACGTTGAATTCATTCACACAGAAATGTATCCGGAAAAAATTCCTGAACTTGTTAAAAAAGAACAATTTGATGTTATTCTTCTGGATATGAATTTTACAAAAGATGCAATTAGTGGCAAAGAAGGGTATTTCTGGCTGAATAAAATACTTGAAATTGATCCACAAGCAGTTGTAATCTTTATAACTGCTTATGGTGATACTGAAAAAACAGTAAAAGCAATAAAAGCCGGGGCAACAGATTTTATCTTAAAACCATGGCAAAATGAAAAATTATTAGCTACCTTATCATCAGGAATCAAATTAAGGCAATCGCGAAAAGAAACAACAACACTTAAGTCAAAGCAAAAAGAACTTATTGCACATATAAATCAACCTATGAAAGATTTCATAGGGGTTTCACCAAGCATGCAAGATGTCTTTACAACCATACAAAAAGTAGCCTCAACGGATGCAAGCATATTAATATTAGGAGAAAACGGAACAGGTAAAGAACTTGTGGCAAGGGCATTACATCAGAATTCTATGCGAAAGGATGAAGTTTTTATAAGTATTGATCTGGGTTCAATTGCTGAAACATTGTTTGAAAGTGAGCTTTTCGGGCATGTTAAAGGAGCATTTACCGATGCAAATAAAGATAAATCCGGTAGATTTGAAATCGCTGCAGGTGGAACACTTTTTCTCGATGAAATTGGAAATCTTTCGTTACAAATGCAGGTAAAATTACTTACAGTAATTGAACGAAGAGAGGTTATTCGTGTAGGCTCTAATCAACCAAAACCCATTGACATAAGGCTCATTTGTGCAACTAACGCTGAAATTTATAATTTAGTTGCAGAAGAAAAATTCAGGCAGGATCTACTTTATCGGATAAATACAGTTGAAATTCATTTGCCACCTTTAAGAGAACGTATTGAAGATATACCTGTTTTATCAGGGCATTTCTTAAAAATGTATACCCAAAAATATAACAAACCTATAAAAGGTATCAGCCAGAGTGCCATAAAAGCATTAAATCATTACAGTTGGCCTGGAAACATAAGAGAATTACAGCATGCTATTGAACGAGCTGTAATAATGTGTGATGATAATAAATTAAATGCCGAGGATTTTCTGCTTTCTTCAGTTGGTAAAAAAATGGATGGCCTTGAGTTAGAAACTTACAACCTTGATAATGTTGAAAAAGCAATAATTCAGAAGGTAATGAATAAGTATAGCGGAAATATAAGCCATATGGCAAAAGAATTAGGATTAACCAGAACTTCACTTTACAGGCGATTAGAAAAATATGATTTATAAGAATTTTACATATAATTTAATTTTTAGGGTTATCATACTCACTGCGAGTATTTTTCTTTTATTTTATACCTGGTTCAGATCAAAATACTATACAACCCCTGTACTTTTAATTGTGTTAATAACCTACCAGGTTTATTTAATTATACACTATGTAAACAAAGTGAATCGTGATATAACAAGTTTTTTTGAATCAATTAGATACTCTGATTTCAACAGAAGTTTCCAAATTGAAGGATTAGGAACATCATTTGATGGATTAAAAAAAGCATTCAATGATGTAATTCAGGATTTCCAACATATACGGGCTGAAAAGGAAGAAAATCACTATTTTTTTCAAAATGTAATTCAACATATTGGCATAGCACTTATTGCATACTATCAGGATGGTGATGTGGAGATGTTCAACAATGCAGCAAAAAAATTATTCTCAAAGGCACAATTAAACAATATTAATGATCTAAAAATAGTAAGCCCTACGCTTGCTAAAAGCTTACTTAAAATAAAAACCGGAGAACACAATTTAATTAAAATCCGGGATGAAGATGATTTTCTTCAGTTAGCAATTTATGCCAAGGAATTTAAGTTGCATAATCAAAATATTACATTAGTCGCCATTCAAAACATCCAGGAAGAATTAGAGGAAAAAGAAATGGAAGCCTGGCAAAAACTTATACGAGTATTGACGCATGAAATCATGAATTCTATTGCTCCTATAGCTTCTTTATCCTCAACCATAAATTCAATGATTGATGCTACAAAAAACGATAAAGGATTAACCGATCCCCGTAAAATTAGCCGTGAAGCAATTGAAGACATCCAAAATGCATTAATTACAATTCACAAACGAAGTAATGGATTAATTCATTTTGTTGAAACTTACAGGAATCTCACGAAACTTCCGACACCTCATTTTCAAATTGTCCCGGTAAATCACATCTTCAAGACTGTTAAATTATTAATGGAAGAAGAATTTAAAGACAACAGAATTAAACTCAATTGTTTTGTAGAACCTGAAAGCTTAGAATTAACGGTTGATGTTCAGCTAATTGAACAAGTTTTAATAAACTTGATAAAAAATGCTTTTCATGCTCTTAACGGTCAAAAGTATGGAATTGTAGAAGTTAGTGCAAAAATAAGTGAGCGCGGACGTATTGGGATACATGTTAAAGACAATGGACCAGGAATTCTTAAAGATGTACTTGATAAAATATTTATTCCATTTTTTACAACAAAGACTGAAGGTTCTGGTATTGGCTTAAGCCTTTCGAGACAAATCGTAAGAATGCACGGGGGAACACTTACTGCACATTCTGATACTGAAAGGCACGAAACGATTTTTACAATGAAATTTTAAGCTGGTTTTTTAAATCATTTCTTTCCTTAAGAATAAAGTCATCTTAATAATACTTAGCTCTTAATCAGTGCTTGCACGAAAACTCTAAATTTCCTGGTATAACTTATTTTTAGTTGAAATTATATGGCGAATTTAAAAAGGCTGCTGGCCCTTAGCTTTTACCTATTTATTAATTGTATTCCATCTAAAAGCACGAAACATTTTGAAATGCTGAAAATCAGTTTTGCCCCATCCCAAACGGGAGACTGATTTTCAGTTACTTCTCCCGCTTGGGTTTGGGGCAAAAAATAACTGAAAATCAAATTTTAACCTTTTTAGACTGGACTCATTAATTGTATTCGCTTATTATTATGTTTATAGACAAACTCTTCTATGTTGTAATCCAAATTTATTCTAATCTTTTTTTATTATTTTCTCACCTCTGCTTTCTAACTAATTAATACT
>DAOVJU010000058.1 GCA_030632095.1 Chlorobiota bacterium | reverse complement strand
TTTGTTTTCCAGCTGCAACCGGTAAGAATTTGTAGCACCGGCAGGAATAGTATCAATATCACCAATAGACAAGCCATTTTGTGTTTCAAAAAGCTTCTCATCAATATGGCCATCAATTACGCGCTCGATAACATGAGTCGTAACGCCTGCATCAGCAGCAACCAGCAAATCATTCAGTAACGTTCCCTGGATATCAAGAGCCAGATGAAGAGAATGTTCCTGGAAAATAGTTCCATCTGCAGCCTTCTGTGTTAAAGCCGTTCCTTTCACAATGGTCCTTTCAGCACCGGCTGCAACTTCCAGAGTGGTTTTCACCTTGTTGTTTCTTCCAAGGTAAAAGGCTCTGTTATCAACAGTTGTTTCACTCATAACACCACCTTGTTTAAATGATTATAAATTATTAATTATTAATTTTTACCTAATATCGGGAAGAAGTGTGAAATTTTATTTTTTTACTTTAAGGCCAAGCTTCTCAAAAGATTTTTCAAGCTTGACAGCATCAACCATACCATCTTTTTTAGGACCGGTTCCACCAGCTGCAGCTGCACCAGCTTCATCAGCTTCATCTGTGGAAGTTTCTTCATGGCCATCATCATCAATATTCCGGCCAGCAGCAACAACCGCAGCTGCATGTTCATCAGAATAAGTTACCGAACAGGCACTATCACATTCTTTACCTTCCTGAATATTTGCAACAATCGTTTCTGATTTTGCTTTACCAATCCAAGACAAATGCGAATTTACCCTTGCAAGTTCTCCATCTTTGCCTTCTTTCTGGCCTTCAATCTTTCCAGCGCCAAAAATTTCAGCATACAGACCGGGCTGTTCCTTTTTACAGGTTTCCAGATCTAACATATCACCATCTCCTTCCGTTAAAGTATTGGTTTCATCAGTATTTTCCAAACCTTCTATTTTGTCAATCATACCGACCGCAAGAGCATCAGAAGCAATCAGATCCCACCCTTGACCAAAATTTTTAATTATATAATCAGCGGTTTTTCCTCTGCCTGTGACAAGCCTTTGAATAAATATTGCTTCAAGTTCATTTGCATCCTTTTGAAGAAGTTCATCATAACGTTTTGTATCCGGTCTTTTATCAGGTGCATTCTGTGAAGTTATTGTATGAAGCTTAACACCAAAATCTTCCTCAAATTTTGACCAATCATAATATTCATACACAACACCAACAGAACCCACCTGGATAGTGGGAGACATTGCCCGAATTTCATTTGTTTGTGCTACAAGCCAGTAACCGGCAGACATAGCCCAAAAATGAACATCACCCCTTGTAGGTTTTTTTACTGCAGCAATAGCAAGCCCTGCCTGATCATTACCATCAACATATCCACCAGGTGTATTGAAATCATAAACAACCTTTACAACACGGCTATCAAGATCTGCAAGCTGTGAAGCAACAATTATTTCATTATATGTTGAAGATCCCCACCCCCATTTTTGATAGGTGGAATCAATTACACGGCCTCTTCTCAGTATTCCGGTAACAGGAATATGCGCTTCTCCATCCTTGACAACATACAACACATCTTCAAGGCTCGGTTCCACCTCAAAAAGTGAAACAATTTTATCAACAAATTCTTTTCCAAGGCTTTTTTTAATTGTTGCAACCTGTTCTTCTCCAAGCCCGGAAATTTCACCACCTTTTACGGAAACACGAAGTGCATTTTTATCATGATAAACACTACCAAGACCTGCACACCGTAAATCAAAATATGAAGCGCCTGCATTTTTTACAGATTCAACATATTTTATTGCCTCTGTACCACCCATTTTTAAAAAATTTAATTTTCCTATAATGTAAGGTTTTGCAACATCTCGATGAAGCATCCATAACAAATCCATAATTACCCCTTATCAGAATTAGCGTTTTCAAGTGTTTCTTCTATATCTTCAATTGAAGCGACAAAACCATCCAACTGTTTTTGAAAAGCTTCAAATCTATCATCAGTATCAACACCATTATTATTCTGGTCATTACCAAGCGGTTCCCTGGCAGCAGCCCGAAGTTCATTTTCTGTTTTTTGTCTACGAATATTATCAAAATAATCAGTTTTGAAATACTGTTCAGAAATAGCTTCGTTAGTTTGCCATCCTTTTGTCTCAATAATATCAAGAGCCTGAACCATTTTCTTAATATCAACACTTGTTTGTGGCAACCCTCTCCAGATTGCATACTGCCAGGCATTTCTTACATCATAAGAACTAAGCGACATTAAAGAATTCACATAACCAGGTGCCACAATAGAACCATTTAAAACTTCACCAGTTAACCATTCAACAAAAACTGGATCATTCAGCTGCCGTGCATAATCAAAACCTTTTTTATCAGTGGCACTTTTAAAATCAAGATCTGCCTGCCGTGAAGCGGAAAAATTGTTTCCATATTCCATAAAATACTTCTCAGGGGGAACTTCATTTGCATAAGCAACAGGTTTTAAAGAAGCTTCCAAAAATGATCCAAAATTGACATTTGGCCTTTTTGTATCAAAGCTTTCAACCTTTTCATCCTGTGCAAGATTTGCCAAAAACAACCCTGGCTGCTGCTGTTCAAACTGAGTGGTTCCAGCAGTTTCAGTTTCCTTTTGAGTAACCTTAATTGCACCACGCCTTCTAAATCCAGCAGCTGCAGCACCCTGTTTAGGATCTCTATTTCTTGTCATTGCAAGATATGAATTAACAAGAGCTGCACGCTGTTCCGAATCCATATACTTCCCGATCTCATTTATATTTTGAAGAATCAGCGCAAGCAAAGGCATTCCACGAACATCATCTATCCTTTGCTGTGTTAATTTAATCAACCACGCCCTTCTTCTACGGTTTCCCCTGGCAAAAGCAGGCACACGAACATGGCCTAGTAAACTTGTGTGAAGTAATTGTGTCGGTTGCAGGTTATCAGGGTTTGCACTTTTTTCAACCCAATAAGCAACTTCTTTTCCATTCTTATCAATCTCAACACCGTGAACAATTCTGTTTCCTGATTTTGCTCTTTCCCTTGGATTAGACACATGAAACCCATCAACCAATTTAATAACTGGAAGACCACTTTTATTCAATGTAACAATAACCAGGCAATCACCGGAAAGATGTGCAGTATTATATGCCAGCCTTTGTATTTTCGAAAAATCATACTGGCAATTCCAGCTTATAAATTCTTTATCCCTGGACCACGCAAGAAATCTTGCTTCAACATTCCTGGACCATTTACGAAGATCTTCATCAGAAAGATTGAATTTAGGTCCTAGGATATCAAACATAGGTGCGGAATTTAAAGTTAAGCCCTTGTTTATTACATTGGTTTCAAGCCTGCTGAACAAGGCGTTTGCATAGAGGTTTTCACGTATTAGCTGGATACTTCTAAATTGCAGTAATTTCAGATTTACAACCTGAAAATCTTTAGTGATACCAAAACCGGTGTTAAATTTATCACCACCATAACCGGATGCAGCTGCAAATAAATCTATAAATCCAAACGAACCACCAACAAAAGCCTTAGAAGCTTTCCTTAAGGCTCTTTTGTGTCTGTTTTTTTCTAAATAACCAGCAAACTGCTGAATGAAGTTCATAGAAGTCCTTTATCCTGCAACAGAATAAGTTTTTCCACCATCAACACTTTTTAAATATTTTCTTCTTTGAAATATTTCACAAACTTTTAATTGAAAAAACGAAGTTGGATTATTACTAAAATGAATCCATTCTGAATTATTTGCAGGGTTCTTTTCATATATTATTTGACCAAAATTAACTTCATTTCTTAAATTGAAATCAACAGCCAGATCAAACACATCAGCAGCTGAAACACCAACAGGCACAATATCAGCTGCACCAACAGCAAAATTATAAAACGCACCAAACCTTTCAAACTTCTTTGAATTCGCTTCCAGCGGTATTGCTTGGCCACAATAATGATCAGAAGTTTTTGAAGGATTATAACCGGAATCTTTTAATCTTGCGTAATCAACTAATGTTCTTACTCCGGAAGAAACCTGAAAACGGGATTTTGAAAAATAAGATCTTATTATTTGAAGGTTTTCAGCAAGCTGCTTAATCATCAGTTGCATAATTTTATTTTGTGGAAGCCAGGACCGGCCTGCACCATGTGGTGCAAATTCGTGAAACCAAAAATTGCTGGTTACTTTCATCATTTGACAAGGTTCCTTTAAATCAAATTATCAAACAGAAGCAATATCCCTCTTTAATCACAAAGTAACAAAAAACACAAGGGCTGTCAAATAATATTTTTTAAACCACTATATATTGCACTTCTCGAATCCATGAATTATGTTATTGTTTGACACTTTGTAACACCCTGCTCCAAAATTCCATCCTCAAAAGAGGATGATTATATTTGTGAAATCGTGCGAGAAATTTCAGAAACAGGCTTTTTTGACTTTTCGAGCCAATTTTCAAGCGGAAACAGGGTGATATTTCGTAATAAACCTTCGTTCCGCTATTTTTTTTAGAATCTGGAGAATGGCCAATGGAAGAAAATTATCAATACGATATCACGCAGGAACCAATAGTTCTTTCAAAAAGTATCATTGATATTTGTCTAAAAACCTCTGAACCTTCTGATACAATCGCTTTATATACCTTCCTGTATTACACAGCAAAATGGCAAAAAACAAATACGGTAAAAGCTAACATTCGATTCATAATGAAGGCCCTGAAATGGGGGAATCGTAGAGTGAGTAACATAAAAAAAATCTTAACTGCTGTAGGATTGATTAAAACGGTAAAAAGGAATTCAATCAGCAGTATAGGCTGGTATATAGAGATAAAATTCATCTGGTCCCGTGAAACAGTTGAAAAAATTGGCGATTCTGATACTAAAAACGAAAGAAGTGTCAATCAGCACTTCTTGAAGAAGTGCTCAAACGAAGAAGTTCCAATTGAGCACACAAATGCTTTAAATACTATTAATATAAATGCTTTAAATGATGGTAGGGAAAACAAACCCATCCTTCAGGAAATACAAAAATTAAAATCAATAATCCCACCGGATAAAAATTGGATTCAGGCTTTTTTCAAACTAAATAATTTTAAATCTGATCCCAATAAATATTTCAATCACTATCAATCGGTTAACTGGAAAAAAGGAACTACAAAAATTACAGATTGGCAGGTAAATGCTGAATTATGGGAATCAAACGAAAAAGAAAATTTTCAAATTAGTCCTGGAAGCACAACAGAATATAAAAAATTAAAAGCCAATGCAGTTTGAAAGGTGGAAATATGTTATTTGATCTGACACTTGAACAGGATCTTCTAGCTTCATCAATAGACTGGTTAAAAGAAGGCAGTTCTGCTAATGCTAAAATATTAATAGAATCCACCATAGAAGATGATTTCTATAATTCCACATATCGTGAAGTTTATAATTTAATAAAAAAAGCCTTGTCAAAAAAAATAATACCTGATCAGCTGAATCTTGAAAATATTGGCTGCTCTGATAATGCTAAAAATTGTATTTATGAACTCGAATCACACAGAACATTCCTTGAAACAAAACCTTTCATAAAACGATTAAAAGTTATTGCAAAATCAAGAAGGCTTTGTATAGTAACTTCCGGATTACAGAAAATATTTAATGAAGGTATTGAAGAAATTGAAGAAAAATACACTGAAGTTGAAGGACAAATTACAACGGTTTTAAAAGAAAGAATTTCAGCTGATCAAGGCCATTTTATTTCTGATAGATTAGGAAAATATTTTGAAAAACTAGAAAAATTGATACAGGATAAAAAATCTCCTGGAATACCGATCGGTATTACAAAATGGGATGAAGAAACCGGTGGATTAAGGCCAGGCGAAAGTATTCTTATATCCGGAAGGCCAGGAATGGGAAAAACCAGCCTGGTATTAACAATAATTGCCTATCAGATCCTTCATGGATATAAACCGGCTTATTTCAGTTTAGAATTAAGCGAAACGGAAATTATAAACAAGATATTTTCAATTCTTTCTGAAATGATAGAAAAAACAGATCTGGAAGAATACTACAGAACGGTAAGATATAAATATCTGAGAAATCCAAAAGGAAACATTAAACCACTCAGAAGACTGGCAGAGATTGCACCAATTTTGCATGAATCACAGTTTTATTATAATTGTGATCCTTACCAGAATATGAATGAAATCACCAGTATCTGCAGAGAATTAAAATATGAAGGCAAAATTGATATAGGGATAATTGATCATCTTGGAAGAATGGTGAAGGATTACCGGCAGGCATTTGCTGAATTGAGCCAAATGTCTGGAACGTGCAAAAATATTGCAATTGAATTAAAAATTCCAATGGTTCCAGTTGTTCAAATGTTAAGAGAATCAGAAAAATCAGGAATACCAAATTTAACCCATTTAAAAGGAACCGGAGCATTTGAAGAAGATGCAGATATTATTCTTTTCCCTTGGAGGCCGTATATAATAAACAAAGAACAGCACAAACCGGAAGAAGCGCTTCTCATCACCGGCAAAGCAAGAAATGATATTATTCCAAATATCAATATGCGGTTTTCAACAGAAACCACTATGTTTTCATACAATCCTGAAGCTGTTGAAGGATTTGGAGAAGATAATAATTATTAATTATTATTTATAAATTAAAACAGAAATAATTATGGAAAATATAGAAGTTGAATGGATTGAAGGTGAACGTGTAATTCACTTAATCGGCCCGATAGTGGAATTTTCACTTTGTGGTGATGATATTGTTCAGGATGGTGTTAATGGTGATAATAAAATTATAGGTACCACAATAGAGCCTGTAAACTGTCCTCTCTGTATTGAAATAATTGAATTTTGTAAAAAGGTTAAAAAAAATCAGTACAAAAAATAATTATGAATCAAACAAACATGTTTCAGGATCCCGTGAAATCTATTTCATATAACAATGATGAAATACTTGAACAAATAATAGATCTTCATTGTCCTGGTGGATTCGAACTAGATCCAACATATTCAATAGGTAATTTTTATAATGGCCACATTTCTGAACCTAAATACAAATTTGATTTGGCCCCCCGGGAAAAAGGTGTTATTCCTGCCAATGCCGAAAACCTACCATTACGAGCTGGATCTATAAAATCAATTATGTTTGATCCACCTTTTCTTCTTGGTGGAAATACAAAAGGCTTTCTTAAACCAGATGATAATAACAGTTGCAGGATAGAAAAACGGTTTTCATCTTTAAAAAACTGGAATGATCTAAGGAAATTTTACACGGGCGCCGTTTTCGAATTTCAAAGGATCTTAAAATTAAATGGTATTCTGGTTTTTAAATGCCAGGACGTTGTTACTTGTGGCAAAAATCACTTTTCTCATGTTTATGTTATGAATGAAGCAATACGAGCTGGCTTTTATGCAAAGGATCTCTTTGTTTTGCTTTCTAAAAATAGAATAATTAGTTACGATATTGAGCAACAAAAACATGCAAGAAAATTCCATTCATACTTCTGGGTTTTTCAAAAAACAACAAAACAAAACATTGAATATTGCGGTTTTAAAAACAAATCTGACGGGACCCGTCACACGGGACCTGTTAAACGTAATTAATAATTAATAATTATAATGAAAACAATTATGAATCAAAAACTATTCCCTCAAATAAGATTTATTGATTTATTTGCAGGTATAGGTGGTTTTTCTCTTGGCCTTGAAAGATCCGGTATGGTCTGTGTCGGTCAGGTTGAAAATAATAACTTTTGCCTTTCAAAATTAAACAAACACTGGCCTCATGTTAAAAAAATAAAGGATATCAAAAATGTTAAAGGAAATGAATTCGGTCCCGTTGAACTTGTTTGCGGAGGATTACCTTGCCAGCCATTTTCCTTATCCGGGAAACGATGCGGCAAAGAAGATGACCGTTACCTCTGGCCGGAAATGTTTACAATTACACAAAGAATCTGGCCCAATTGGGTTATTGTCGAAAATGTGCCTGGAATCACAAACATGGCACTCGACCAGGTGCTTTCTGATCTGGAAGCTGAAGGCTACACCTGCCAAACGTTTAATATTCCAGCTTGCGCCAAAGATGCCCCGCACAGAAGGCAACGAATCTGGATTTTGGCGCACTCCGGATGCAGGATCAAAAGGCAATGTGGCAACATCCAATCGATCGATAATAAATTGCAACGAAAGAAAGAACCAACAGATCCGGCTGGTGGATCAGGTGGAAATGACGGAAAAAAAACTTTGGCCAACACCGAGAGCGAACAGCGCCATGGCCTCAGAAATAACGCCGGCTTCATCTCACAACAAAAAGAGAAACCCAAACCTAGAAACGGAAGTGGGAAAAACGATGTGGCCAACACCTCAACACAGGGACTACAGATCCCAACACAAAAAAAATTCTCAGAAGTTCAAAGAGAGAATGAAACATTCGAGGGGAGTAAATTTAACAGAAGAGATTCAACGCCGCGGGGAACATGGCAAGTTGAACCCGGAATGGGTAGAATGGCTAATGGGGTTCCCCATAGGGTGGACCGATTAAAAGCACTTGGAAATGCTGTAGTTCCTCAGATCCCAGAGGTGTTTGGCAACATGATACTAGAAATAGAAATGCAATTCCTGAGCTCAGGTAAATGACAACTCACCAATCCTCAATTCCCTGTCCAAAGTGCAAGTCATATTTCCGCATTGGAACACAATGCAATAAATGTAAAACCGAATGCCCCCCGGAACCGGAATATGTAAAACCTGAAATATTTATCAAGCAAAAAGGAATGCTCTGGAGTGGAAAACTTCACAGATATTTGACCACAAAGGAAATTAATGCAGGGTTTAAAGGTGGATAGAAAAGGGCTTCATGAAAAAACTTAGGCTTCTTATCTTGCATGGTTTCCCATACAATAACGGCTGCTTTTTTACTGATCATCATTTTAAAAAATCACCCTTAAAAGGGGATCATTTCAGCCAGACTATTACAGCAGCGGTTTTTCGCCATATTCATTTCATAAAGCCCTTGAGTAACACCCCAAATTAAAATAGGTAATTAATAATTATTAATCAAGAATTATTAATTAATAAAGATAAACGGCATTGGTAATTTCACCTTCAGCTTCAGCAATTTCATTTTCAAGCATTGCCTTCATTTTGTTTAGTTCTGACAGATCAGCATTCTTAACCTTCTGATCAATCTGGCCATCATTTAATTCATGTTCCTGTGCACCGGAAGCTATTGCCAATAATTTAGCGCATACAGCTGTGTACAGTGTTTTTTTCTCTGCAAGAACATCATCCAAAAAAGACATTTCAACTCCCTGGTTAAAGTTAATCTATACTTCAAAGTACTCTATTAAGAAAGGTACATTATTTTCTTCATAAAACCTATTAAATTCTGCCATCATTGACCATTTATCCATTCTCGGAACATCCCAGGTATCACAAATTATCCTAATATAAATTTCAATAGCAGCAAGGCCATATACATGGCAATCAAGAAAATGATTATTAGGTGTCCTTTTTTTGAACCCTTTCACAGCTTTTGAGCCATCAGGAAGATCAACATAAATTGGTATTTCAGATTCATATGTTTTAAAAAAGTCCTGATCAAACCCATTCCCGGAAATACCTACACCGAATTGTTCGCCAAGGTTCATTTTTTCAAAACCACCACTATAAACATCATCCGGGTAATTGGGAAAGTTATTCGGCTGCAGCTGTGGCCTGCCTGACCATTGCAAATTCAAATATTCGAACAACTGTATTTTATAATACCTGGTATCAATATAAAAAACCTTTGTTCCATCCATTATTGTCTTATGGTGTTTTTTACTACCAGAAAGTTTTTCCCGGCCACGAACCGGCACCGAGAAAGGATGTGAATTCGTAAAATGAAAAACTTCATCCCTTCTATAACCGCAATCAATACCCGTTATTGCAATTTCATATTCAACTTCATCATCACTTAAAATTTTAGAATCAATTATATATTCCAGCGCCTGCCAGGCGTTTCCATCCTTATCAAGAGAACCGTGTATTCTTCCTTTGGCAATTATATATGTTTGCCCTGCCAGGCAATGACCAATAATTTTTACACCAAGCCAGGAATCTTTTTTGTTAACGTCAACAGAGCACGTTAACACTAGAATAGGTCCGTTTTGATCGGCAATTGCAATCTTATTTGGAACAATAAGAGTTTCAATCTCTCTTCTTTTTTCATCAAATATTTTTTTATGACTGACCGATTGAACAATATCTTCCCAGGGTTCACCACATTCATTATTTACAAAAACCATTAATTTTTTAGGATCTTTTTTAGTAACAAGGAATTTATTGCACATCATTTTCCATGATTTCATTAAATTATACACGTTATTAATTAAATAAGATCTCCAGTTTGGCTGCGACGGTTTTTGAGTGGGTTGCCATTCACCTTCATTTATCATATCAAACTTTTCACGATCATATATCTTCCCGGAGCACTCCCGGCACTTATAATAAATTGAATCAGGAAATAGAATACCATCATCATCAGTTTCATAAATCAAATTGTAAACTCCATCATTAACATATTTATTATCTACAAGCCCACCACGCCAGAACAGCGCCTGGAAACACCCGCATCGAGGACACGGAACAATAAAATATCTTTTATCCCCTAATGATATCAGCCGCAAAATATGGCTGGTTGCAGCAAGTAATGGTGTTGATTGAAACAGCATTTTTCTGTCTTCATCGAATGCACCACTACGATCAATGAACAATTCAACAGGACACCCCTGTTTAGTTACTACCGGCCAGCCATCAGTTTCATCACCCAAAAGGATAGGTGCTGAAAACTGCCTGAACTTATTAGGATTTTGAGCACCGATCGCATATAATTCACCACCTTCATATTCTTTTTTCCCTCTGGTATCACCGGTTTTCCTGCTGAACTTTTTATATGTGATCGGCTTTATCTTGTGGCCGATTTTGCAACTATCAATCATTGAATCAATCCTGGTATCAATATTCTGTTCAGCAAGCTCCTTATCTGCTGTAGCGTATCCAATGGTTCTTGGATATACATCTATCGTGTAACCTATTATAGGCTCTAATATGCCCTGTGTAGCTCCTATCTGAACCGGTTTCATTAAAGCTGAAAATTCAACAGGGCTATCAGGCGCAAAATTATCAAATATTTCTTTAAAATAGGGGGA
>DAOVJU010000071.1 GCA_030632095.1 Chlorobiota bacterium | reverse complement strand
GATAATATTAGCCATAATGCCTGAGGTTAATCATGGAGAGGGGCGAAAACTTAGAGCGTTAAAAAAAGGTGTTGCAAGAATTGCATTTAGAGCTGAAGAAGAAAATGATTTTAATTTAGGATTGCAGATTTTACCTGTTGGTATTGATTATAGTAATTATATAAATTTCCGGAATTCTTTGTTTGTAAATTTTGGAAAGACATTTACGTTAAGCGAATTTGAAACTATATATAAAGAAAATCCCCCCAAAGCATTTCTATTGTTCAATGAAAAACTTAAAAACGAACTTTCACAATTAATGATTGATATTCAAAATGATGAATATTATGATACATATTATAAGCTAAGTAAATTATACAATGCCAGGATGCGTGAAAAGCTTGGATTTAGAAAAAATAACATAAAAAACAGATTCTTTGCAGGGAAGAATATAATATCTTTGTTGGATACAATATCAACTAATAAACCAGAGACACTTATTTGGTTAAAAGATAAAGTAGATAGATTATATGAAGGACTTAACAGATTTAACATTCGATCCTGGGTTATTGAAAGAAAAAGATACAGTTATATTTTATTGTTTTTTGAATCGTTATTGCAAATAATATTTCTACCAATACATATTTATGGTCTGGTTACTAATTATATACCATATAAAATTCCAGTCTGGGCAACAAGGAAAATAAAAGATAAGCAATTTGTAAGCTCTGTAAAATATGTAATACTTTTAGTCATTTTTGTTATATTTTATTTAATAGAATATTTTATTTTTTCGTTTTTTACCGATTCGTTATGGTTGCAAAATATATTTTTATTGAGCCTTCCTCTAGCCGGGTATTTTACAATTGAAAACTGGATATTATTCAAAAAATTAAGGGCAAAGTGGATTTACAATTTCGCTATGAGCAGGAAAAACAAGAAGATGGTTGAATTGATTGATCTTCGTAAGGAAATAATTCGGAAATTAGATTCAACGGAACATGAATAATTGACAAATTTACTTAAATATGACTTTTATACGTTTATTGCTCTTTATACTAATATTTTACTTAATATTTAGATTTATATCACGTATGTTATTCCCATTTTTGTATCACAATAAAAGTGATTTAAATTGGCAAGACAAAACCCGCAGAAAAAATGAAGGAGAAGTGACCATTGATTTTACAGACAAAAAGGGTTCAAAAAAGGAAAGAGATGAAAACGGCGAATATGTTGATTTTGAGGAAGTGGAATAAAATTATTTATACTACAAAAAAAAGTTGCTTTTGGGAAAAAGCAACTTTAACAGTTTGTATATTTTTTGTTTAATGCTTTATTGCTCCTGTAACTTTTATTTTCAGAAGAAAGAAATAATATTCATTATCTAAGGGTATAAACTGATAATCAAGTTTTTGGCCTGTTTTTCGGGCAATGTCAATTAAACCTAATCCGGCACCGCCTTTTTCCGATAGCTTACCTTCCTTTATTTGTTTTTTGTAAAGAGCCGTAAGTTCTTCTTTTGACATTTTATTTAAGCCATCAATAGATTCTTTCAGTTCATGAATTTTATCATTAATTACCCTGTTTGCAGTAATAATATAATAAGCCTCGTCTTTTTTGCCAACAATAAACATTCCTGATCCGATTCTTGAATCTTCACCAACCGTGTCAGAATGTTTTGTCATATTTTGTAAACATTCAACCATTACATGAAAAACCCTTCTTTTAACAGTCTTTTCTTCATTGGTTTTATCCATGTCGCGTTCAGCCATAGATGTAAACATTTTGGTTATCTGGTGATTGAATTCACCTTCGTATACCAACGTAAACCCATTGTTTACCATTTCTTCATGCAATGATAAAACTGATTTAATAAAACCTAAACTATTGCTCATAATTATTTAATTTGCTGGTAGTTGTTCACACAATAATACAAAATAACTGATAAAAGTAAGAAAAAAAACCGAATCGGAAACATCCATGTTTAAAATAATTAATTGGAATATATGGAATAATGAAAAATATAATCGTCATATTTTAAGAGATTTCCAATATTCCATTTATTCCAACAGTCCATTTCAATTATAAATGAATTAAAGGTTCACCCAGTGAAATAATCCCTATTACTCTGAATTGCTTTGCATTTCACTGGGTGAACCTGCGATTTGCTATAATAAAATTATTACAATAATAAGATCATACAATAATACTAAGTACAAAAACTATGATTCAATTATTTTTAGAAATAACAGGGCTTTGAATAATAAATTTAGGGAATCAAAAAAAATATCTTAAATTTGCAAACTTATAATTAACAAAAACCTATTAATATGAAAAAATTGAAACTTAGTGTTTTATTTCTTTTTACGATGAGCCTGGCGATAAATATGGCTTTTTCTCAAAAAGAAATGAAAAAAATGGTTAAAGAACCAAAAATTGAAGGAATTTTTAATTTTGAAAAAGATTTTTCCTTTAGCAAAGAAGCTTTTTTAGATGAAGGTTTCGAGGGAGATTTCCCTCCAACAAATTGGACACTTTCGCCTGGTACAGGTGATGATTGGGCGCAAGATGCTGGAACAGAGCATGGTCCAGGCGCTCCTTATAGTGGTAGTTATTGTGCTTTCTTCAATGATTACGATTATGCTTTGGATGCAACTGCTTCAATGATTACTCCCGCATTGGATTTTTCAGCAGCAACAGCTCCTAGATTATATTTTGCTTATTGGGATGGTAGCGGATCTGATGTTGTTGAAGTTAAAGTTTCAACGGATGGTACAAACTATACTACTGTTTATACAACGGAATCTGATGTTGATGTTTGGACAGTATTAGTGGTAGACCTTGCAAGTTATGCAGGAGAAAGCACTGTATATGTGGAGTTTGCGGGTACGAGTGTTTACGGTTTCACAAATCCACATATTGATAATGTTTTAATTGAAGAAGGACCAACTGAAGCTATTTTAAGTATTAATTATAGTAGCGTTGATTTTGGTGAAATTCCTGTTGGTATTGACTACAATCCATTTGGAGATGTATTTGAAATCTCAAACACTGGAGGTGCTTTATTAACAGTTACTACAGTAACTGATTTATCAGGAACAGAGTTTTCTACTAATTTTGTTGCAGGTGATGTTTCCGTACCATATGGAGATTCTGTGTATGCATTTGGATTTACTTACTCTCCTGTTGATGAAGATGCCGATACAGTAGAATTTATTATTGAAACAAACGGTGGTACAGATACAATTATGTTAACAGGACAAGCTTATGTTATTCCTGACGATGTTGTAGAAGTTGGATATGAATCATGGACAGGTACCTCATTACCAATGGAGCCTTTTTTCAGGTATTCATATTCACAATCTATTTATTTACAAAGTGAATTAAATGTCACAGGTAAACGAATTTCGAAATTATTATATCATTACAATGGAAATTCTGCGTGGACTGAAGAAATTTCAGTTTATATGAAACATACTGATCAGACTGAACTTGGTGATTATTTACCATGGGACGGATTTACTAAAGTATTTGAAGGTGAAATGACAGTACCAAATGAAGATGGATGGGTTGAAATAACATTAACAATGCCATTTAACTATAATAATACTGATAATTTAGTTGTTACTTTCTTTACACATACATATGCATATTATTCAAGCGGTGATGAGTTTTTTGCTTCTCGTTCTATTTTTGGTGCTGATACATTGTATATGAGTGTTCAGGATTATAGAGATACAGAAGAATTTGATCCGACAGATGATACTTTAGAACCAGATTCACTATATTTCAGGCCTAATACACGCTTCGTTTTTGAAGACTTACCAACAGGTCCTGCAATAGCCCTTACAACTTCTTCACATGATTTTGGATTAATAGAAGCAGAATTTACTGATTCTCTTTCAGTAATGGTTTACAATACCGGTATTGCAGAATTAAATATAACCTCGGTTACAGTTGCTGCACCATTTTATTGTGATTATACCGGTAATATTGCTGTTGGACAATCTGATGAAGTGGTTATTCATTATATGCCAATGGCTGAAGGAGATTATGAAGAAGTTTTAAAATTTGTTAGCAATTCTACAGCTGGTGCTGATTCTGTTATATTAATGGGATCTGCTTATGCAAAAGGAAGTTTATATGAAAGTTTTGAAGATGTAGTATTTCCACCGGAATTCTGGATGCAAACCGGATCAGGATTTCAAAGAGGGACTTATGCTTCCAGTGCATATCATGGTAGTTGTTATACTTATCTTTCTTCAGGAATAGATACATTAATAACACCAGAGTTAACTGTTGAAGCAGGTGATGTTTTAAGCTTTGCTGCAAAAAACAGTTCGTACTCTGGAGGATCATTATATATTGCTTATTCAACTGACTTAGTAGCATGGGATAGTTTAACCGCTATTGACATTACCTCAGATTATCAAATGTTTGAGGTTGATTTAAGCTCTCTTGCTTCTAAAGGAAGAGCATTTATTGGTTTCGTAGGCGATGCCTATGTATATCTTGATATGGTTATGGGTCCTGTAATGTATTTCCCGGATAACGATCTTGCTGCAATTGATATAGCTGGACCTGGTACTCCAACCCAAGCGGATGAAGTGATTTATTCAGTTACAATTAAAAACATGGGTTTATTGGAACAATCAGATTATACGGTTAAGCTAAAATTAGCCGATGGAACTGAAATAGGATCAATTGCCGGAGAAACCATTGGTTTCTATAACGAAATAACTTATGATTTTGCATATACATTTTCTACAGTAATAGAAACTGGTGTTTATGGCGAAATTGTTTTTACAGCAGATGAAAATGCTGATAATGATGTGACCGAAACACTTCCGGTAAATGTTCAACCATTAGGTTCTGTGTCAGTAACAATTGGTGAAGGCGTTGACTTATCTTATTATGCACCTGCTAATTTCTTTTATAAAAGCAGTTTATCACAATCCTTATATTATCCTGGTGAAATTGGTATAGCAGGTACTTTAAATAATATTACCTATTATAATTCATTTGCTACAGACTTAAATGATTCTCCAATTAAAATATGGGTTGGTGAAACTGATTTAATGGATCTAACTGAAGCATTTATTCCAGCAACAGATCTTACCCTGGTATTTGATGGAGCTCTTGATTTCCCGATTGGTGAAAATGACATTCTTGTTAATTTCATAGAAGGATACGATTATCAAGGTGGTAATTTGGTGATCATGGTTGAAAGGCCATTGGATACAGCATATTATAGTTCTTCGGATAAATTCTACGGTAATGACGATACTCCATATGATGACAGAACTCGTTATTATCAAAGCGATTATACTCCAAATGACCCTGAAAATCCAGTTGGCGGGTCAACTATTGATTTTGTTCCTATGACTAAATTCATTTTTGATGTTAGCGGTAGAGGTCATTTAGAAGGAATGGTTTATGATGAAAATTCTGATTCATTACCAGGTGTTGAAGTTATGATTGAAGGAACCAATTTTAAAGCAAAGACAGATTCAATGGGTTACTATTCAATTGGATATATACCAGAAGGAACTCATGATGTTACTGCAGCTTTCTTTGGATATAATGACAATACACAATCAGCTACAATTGCCGAATTTGTAACAACTACATTAGACTTTAATATGGTTCTGCGACCACAAGTAACTGTTAGTGGAAATGTTGAGAAATCAGATGTACCCGGAACCGGACTTGAGAATGCATATGTTGTAGTTATGGGATATGCTGATTATGCTGATAGTACTGACGCAAACGGAGATTTTACTTTTGCTGATGTATGGGGTAACACTACCTATACGATTATCATAACAGCAGAAGGGTGTGAACCTTATGAAGGTGAATTTGATGTTGTTAATGCTGCAGTTGATTTGGGAACTATTGTTCTTGACGAAATCCCATTTCCACCTATTGGCGTAATGGCAGAAATGTTAGATACTGATGCACTTGTTACCTGGAATGAACCTGGTACATTAATACCGGCAGAATTCAGATATGATGATGGTATGGTAACCGGTCAATTAGGCTTTGGCTCAAATCCGGCGGCTGTTTTAGGTGGTGCACATTTCTATAATGCAGTAATTGAAGAAGTAACCTGGTTGTTAACTAGTAACGCAGCACATACTGAAGCAGTTATTTACATTTTTGGTTTAGACGAATTTGGATGGCCGGATGTAAATCTGTTATTACATGAGTCTGAAGTACAACCAAACATTGATGATACATGGAATACTTATGTTCTTCCTGAGCCGGTAGAGGCGCCTAACGGATTCCTGGTAGGTGTTTGTACTCCGGATATATTTACAGCAATAGGAACTGATGATGGTGTTGATGAGCCTTATGTGTTTGAATTAGGAACACAATTCGGTATTTCTGATTGGACTGATCCAGCAGTTGATTGGTCAGATATTGGCACTGTAGGATTCCCATACAATTTTACAATTCGTGCTTATGGTTACGATATGGGAGAAATATCTTATGCTAAATACGCTAAACGAGCTTCTGTAGCAACTGATCAAATTGTAGGTTCTAAGATTAATCCGTTTAATCCTGGTGAACCACAATTAGCATTATCACATGATTATGCTAACAAAGCATTTGAGTCGTACAATGTATATCGTTTACTGGAAGGCTTTGAAGATTCAGTTGAAACATGGATTTCATTAGCAACAGGATTAACAGATACTTCTTATACTGATGCAACAGTTTCAGCACAGGATGATGGAATGTATAAATATGCTGTTGAAGCTGTTTATACTAATGCTGTTGTTTCTCAGGCTTCATTCTCAAATGCATTAGCAGTTGGAATGGATGCACAAGTTACAATAAACATAACAACAAATGCAGGAGATGCCGAAGGAGCAGTGGTTCTGTTAGTTAACCAGGATGGTCTGGAAGAGCATGCCTACGATGCTGTAGCTCCGGCAGGTGGTGTTGTTGTTTTTGATGCCGTTTGGAAAGGTATGTATGATTTGAGTATTACAATGACTGGTTATGTACCATACGAAGGAGTTGATATAGAAATTACAGATGATGTTGAAGAGATAGATGTTGAGCTTGTTGAAATTATTATTGCTCCTTACAACCTTGATGTTGAAGTGAATGAAAACACTGCAATTTTCTCCTGGAATAATTCAGGTTCTGAATTGCTTGATGATTTTGAATCTTATGATGATTTTGTTATGGAATTTTCTCCATGGACATTGGTTGATCTTGATCAATCTACAACATATGGATTTAGTGGAATTGATTTTCCAAATAGCGGTAGTGCAATGGCATACATTATATTTAACCCAGGCACAACTACTCCTCCGATGACTGATACCGAAGCTATTCAACCATATTCCGGTGACAAATTTGCAGCTTGTTTTGCATCTACTGCACCACCGAATAATGACTGGTTAATGACTGAGGCTTATACTGTTTCTAACGGAGATGTTGTTTCATTCATGGCTAAAACATATATTCCTGATTATGGACTGGAAAGATTCCTGGTTGGCGTTTCAACTACAGGAACTGCGCCCGGAAATTTTACAATAATTTCTGCAGGTGATTATCTTGAAGCTCCTTCTGAAGCATGGACCGAATATGAGTATGATTTATCAGCTTATGCCGGAAATATAGTTCATGTAGGAATACAGTGTGTTTCAAATGATGCATTTATTTTCATGGTTGATGATGTTTATTTAGGGCCAGCAATTGACAAGGGCAAAGTATTTGTTGAGTACAATGTTTACCTTGACGATATGACAACACCTGTAACATCAACAACTGAAGTGAGCTATACATTTACTGGTCTTCAGTATTTAACTGAATTTGAAGCAGGTGTATCATCGGTTTACACTTCAGAGGAATCTGAGATCATAAAAATTGATTTCGAAACTCCTGTTGGAGTAAATGAAATTGCACCGGATAATTATTTCACGGTTTATCCTAATCCTGCAAAAGACAAATTGAATGTTTCTTCATTATATAGTATAGATAAAGTTGAAATGTTCAACACTGTAGGTAAACTTGTAGTAACTAATGAAAATTATGTGAATGGTATTGATGTTTCTGAATTAACAGATGGCATTTACATTGTTCATATTACTTCAGGTGATAATGTTATAACCAAAAGAGTTTCTATTACTAAATAGATAACTTTTAATGATATGATAAAAGGGGAGCATGCTCCCCTTTTTTATTTTAGTACTAAATAAAACTTATCTTATTTCATCATAAGCTTTCAGGAAGGTTTTATCTATCTTGAGTAATATCGGGTAAAATCCATCATTGTCGAGAATATTCCTTGATATTAATGCGTAAAGCCGGGTTTCAAGAATTTCTTTTGATGTATTTATTTCGTTCATATTTTTCTTAACTCCTTTTTTAGAAGCATAAATGATAAAATCAGATAAAGCGTTTCGTTCTTTTAAGAAATCATATATTGCCTTCCAGTCTTCCAGTTCACTTAACTCATATCTGTATTTATCGGCATATTCAAATGCAAAATGGTATAAAAGGCCTTTTCGTGATACCTGGGTTAAATAATTTGATGTTCCAATTGTATCAAAAGGAATGAAAATGTCAGGCATAATTCCACCACCACCATAAACAACTTTCCCGTTTGGAGTTTTATATTTTAACGAATCATTAAATTGGATGCTGTCTTTCTCTTCAAATTCACCATGATAATATCTTATACCAATATCGTTCTGATATTCTTCAATACCATTATCATATGACTTTTGAATACTGCGCCCTGTAGGGGTATAATATCGTGCTGTTGTTAACCTGAGTGATGAACCATCACGAAATAGTGTTTGTTCCTGTACTAAACCCTTCCCAAACGACCTTCTGCCAATTATCAGGCCGCGGTCATTATCCTGAATGGCACCAGCTAATATTTCAGAAGCAGAAGCAGACCATTCATCAATTAGGATAACGATGTCATCATTTTCGCAAAGCCCTTTATTTGTTGCAATAACTGAATTTTTAGGTCGTGCATTCCCTTCTGTATAAACAATCATCACACCTCCTTGTAAATATTCATCAGCAATTTTTGAAGCAGCATCTAAATATCCGCCGCTATTTCCCCTTAAGTCAATTATATGCTTTGTTAAACCTTGTGTTTTCAGTTTTTCAATAGCTTCAATAAATTCTTTATAAGTGGTTTGTGAAAACTTGCTTATTTTAATAAAACCAACCGAATCATTTACCATAAAAGAAACATCGATACTAAAAAGAGGTATTTTATCTCTTATAATTGTAAACTCAATTAATTCAGGGTTTCCTCTACGTAAAATACTAACATTAACCTTAGTGCCCTTTTTCCCTCTTAATTTATTCATTACTTCAGATTCTTTAATCTTTACACCGGCAACAAGAGTATCATTTATCTTTATAATACGGTCTCCATCCTTAATCCCTACTTTATTTGAAGGCCCGTTCATAATGGTTTTCACAATTGCAATTGTATCATACTGAATCTTAAACTGAACACCAATTCCTTCAAAATTACCAATTAAGGGCTCATTTACCCTTTCATGATCCTTAGCCGGAATGTATACAGAGTGAGGATCAAGATGGCCAATAAGCATAGGTATTGTTTTTTCTACCAATTCATTTGTATTGACAGAATCAACATATTCATTTGAAATGAAATTAATTATTGAATTTAGTTTATTTGGTTGAGGATGAATGAACATACTCTGGTTCGGACGGCTGTTTAATGCTTTACCAATAAATATACCGGCAATAAGCATAGATGCTAATATTACAGGTAGATAAACTCTTAAATATCGTTGGAATGAATTCATAATAGTTTATTTAAGGTTATTTTTCGTAACTTCTCAATAAATTGTGGTAAATCAATTTTTCTTAGCTATTCTTAATTCTATTGTTCAAATGTTCTATTATTCGGTTTAACTATCTGCCACAACTTTTTGAGAAGTTACTATTTTTCAAGGTCAATATGTACTAATTCAATATTTGCACGCTTAAGCAATTTTAATCCTTCTTGTTTTCGGTATTTCTCAGAAAAGACTACACGTTTTATACCTGATTGTATTATTAATTTAGCACATTCAATACATGGTGAATTTGTAACATATAATGTAGCCCCCTCGCTACTATTATTTGATTTTGCCACTTTGGTTATCGCGTTTGCTTCTGCATGAAGGACATAAGGCTTTGTCAAGCTTTTTTCGTCTTCACAAATATTTTCGAAACCAGCCGGTGTGCCATTATATCCGTCAGAAATGATCATTTTTTCTTTAACGATCAATGCCCCAACCTGTTTTCGAATACAATATGAATTTTGTGCCCAAATCCGGGCCATTTCAAGATACCTGCGATCGAATTGTGGTTGTTTTTCTTTATACGGGTAAGAATTTGAGTTTTTTTGCATGTGTATATAAACTTATCGTATGAAACCCTCATGCACTATTGTACAAAAAAGAAAATGAATAAAAATGAGGGTTCCACGGTATTTGAATTACTAATGTTAAATTTTACTAATTCTAAACAATTGAAAAACAAATGTTTAGCTAAATTTTATACTAGTG
>DAOVJU010000466.1 GCA_030632095.1 Chlorobiota bacterium | reverse complement strand
TAAGACCTCTGGAATACGACCTGTGAATGTTTTAAGATGAAAATTAGTAGGAAAGCCGTATGCGGGAAAACCGCACGTACGGTTTGACGAGGGGGCTACGGAGCAAATAATTTTGTTTGCTCTGTACTCTACTCTACTGGCTCTTTTTGAGTTAATTAGTAGCAAATTTGATTACCTACTATGTTTTATATAGAACCAAAAGTTATAATATAAAAAAAGCGGCCATTTGGCCGCTTTCTATATGGAGTGAAAAAATAAGCTTATTGTGTGAGTGAAATAAAGTTACTGTCATCAAAATATTTGGCAAATTCAAGATCTGTTATTGCCATTTTCTTATATGCTGCATCTTTTTCAATAGCAGTACGTAAATTATTAATCATTAAATCGCTGTTTTGTTGACGGGCACCAATAAGGGCTTTCAAATAATAAACTACTGCTTCTTCCTGATCATCAAGTTTTTTAAGTATACCATGAGCTGCATCAAATTCGCCTGAATTCTTTGTATTGCTATAGTTTAAAAACTTAGCTAAAGCAAAGTTGAATGATGGTTCTTTAAAATATTCATTTTGAAGGGCAATATCATATTCACCTTTTTTAATTGCAATAATACCTTTATTATAAGAAACTGCATCACCTGCACCTGCTGCTGCATCATAATACTCAAGAGCTTTATCAATGTTTCCTTTATAATGATTTACAACACCCAGGTTATTTAAAATTATTGTATTGTTTTCGTTTACTTTTAATGCATCTTCAAAAGCTTTTTCAGCTTCGTTAATCATCTCTTTTTGCATATATACATAACCAACATTGTTTTGTCCTCTCCAGTCATCTCCATAATTTTTAACAATAGCTTGATAAACCATTAATTGCTTATCTAAATCATCAACTAATGTTGCAGCTTTCATTAATTCTTCAACATTTAAGGTATCAATTACCGAATCGATTAAGGTTAATAATTCCTCATCGGAATATCCTATAATGTCAATATTCAGGTTCATTCTTGACCTGCGAAGCTGTGGAAGGATATCTTCTGCAATAACTTCATATGCTTTTGATATATTCTTAATTTCTTTTTCTCTTACTTCAGTATCAGAATACATTGACAGGACACGAAGGATTAATTCTTTATCCTGGATATCAGATTTCTCCATTAATTTTTTAAATCCTGCCCAATCTTCAGGTGTTTCTTTGCTTGTTAAAAACTCTTCAGCTTTATACTCGTCTGTTTTAGCTTTTTTAAACCGCCTGGTTAAGTATGATTCTGCTGATTTTTTTCTTTTACTAACTAATCGGGTATTTAAATCTTCAGCTCCATCCGGTGAAGCATATGCAAGAATTTCCGCTCCTGTGAAATGATGTCTTTCTTCACCGGCAGCATTTTTAATAAATACTTCAAATGCTTTAATATCATCTTGTTTTAATTCAGAATTTCTAACTTCTGCCCTGTTTATTATATAGTGAATGTCAGCACTATATGAATCTTGTGTAACCCTTACAAATTTATCTGAAGCTTTAATTGATTTTGCATCAATTTTCAATAAAATAGGGGTTGAAATTACACCATCTGCAAGTTTCACGCCTGGTAAATCAACAGAACTTGATCCAACAGTAGCTGTTAATTTAAGGTTCAAAGTTGAAATTCTCATGTCTTCAGAGTAAAGTATTTTATCTGTGTAAGAAAAACCACTTCCAGTTGCAAAAGGAATAACCTTGTTATTTGCTTCAACAGCTTCACCTTGCATAGTATATGATTTAAATGCTGTTTCACCTGATTTTCCTTTTATTACAGGTGTTGCTGTTACAATAGCTTTTTTGTTGAAATATTTGGGTGGGAATTTTCCGCTAACTGTAATTTCAACAGAATCACCATGCATTTCAAGTACATCGGGACTAACACTATAACTTACTTCTGGTGCCATTTTTATCATTTTGTTTACACCACCACAACTTGTTAAGAAAATAGCAGCCACAATGATTGCTAAATAATTAATGCTTGATTTTTTCATAATTCCTTAATTATTTGTTTAATAGAATTCGGATTTAAGTATTTATACAAGCTACAAATCTAATAATGTTTTCATGAAAAAAAAAAAATTATAGTCTATTACTGGATTTATTTCAAAATACATTAGCTTAATTCATTATTCACATAGGAAATAATTTCATTAAAAAATGTATTAAACTCATTATTAAATTCATCGTAATGTTTTTTAAGTATGTCTACAGCGGAGTTGGTGTTGTCAGGCAATGAAGTTCTGCGTGACATTCCGTTTAAAACTATTTTTATACTTTCAATGTGTATATACGAGCCCAGCCAGTCATTTAATATCATATAAGGGAGGTATCTTATTACTTCTTCCGGGAGTATGTTGTTATATGACATTAGAATTTCATAAGCATTCCGTATAAAATCACTTAGGTTTTCATTTGAATATTTATGCCAGTTTATTGCTAAAAAATGATCGTAAAAAATATCGGTTACAATACCGGCGTGTTTCCCGTAATGATCTCTTAACTTGTTCTTGCTTTTGTTTACTATAATATGACTATCAGTATAATAATCAATTTTTCGATGAAGCAAGATCCCGCTTTTGATATCTTCAGGATAATTGTTATATCCATTTCCTTTAATGGCATCACCAATGAAATTACCAACGATTACACCTTCTGATTTACCTGATAAATATATATGTGCAAGAAAATTCATACGGATTGCTAAAAAAAAGAAGCTGTGTAAAAAGTCTATTTCACGCAAAGTACGCAGAGTTTTTCGCAGAGATCGCAAAATTTGATTATCAGTTAGTCAGTTCTTTGCGTTTTTTTGCGTTAACTAAAGAACTTCCCTCTTTAGACAACTTCTTAAAATAAATAAATTCTAAATAGGCTATAAGGTTCTGCCAGGATAAGAAAGTAATCCTTTTTCAAGGGTTTCCATTGCATGTTCCAGGTCAGCTTTTTTTAACACATATGCAATCCTGACTTCATTTATGCCTAATCCTTTTGTAGAATAAAAGCCTGTTGCCGGTGCCATCATAACTGTCTGGTTATTATATTCAAAATCGCTTAACATCCATTGGCAGAATTTGTCGCTGTCATCAATCGGTAATTTAACCACTGTATAAAATGCCCCTTTTGGCATCGGACATACAACACCTTCTATTTTATTTAAAGCATCCACCATGTAGTTTCTTCTTTCAATGTATTCATTGTAAACTTCATCAAAATAATCTTGTGTTGTATCCAGGGCGGCTTCTCCCAGAATCTGGCCAAAAGATGGCGGGCTTAACCGGGCTTGTGCAAATTTAACAGCAGTATTTATAACATCCTTGTTTTTTGTGATCATGGTTCCGATTCGCACTCCACAAGCACTATATCTTTTTGATACAGAATCCATTAAAACAACATTTTGTTCAATACCTTTTAAATGCATAGCGGAAAAATGTGTAAGCCCATCATAACAAAATTCCCGGTATACTTCATCAGAAAAAAGGTATAAATCATATTCTTTCACT
>DAOVJU010000121.1 GCA_030632095.1 Chlorobiota bacterium | reverse complement strand
TGTACAAAAAAGAAAATGAATAAAAATGAGGGTTCCACGGTATTTGAATTACTAATGTTAAATTTTACTAATTCTAAACAATTGAAAAACAAATGTTTAGCTAAATTTTATACTAGTGAAAAAGTATTTCATTCGTTTCATCAAATATAAAATTATTCAGGTTAAGCTTTCTGTATAAATTAAAACCCTCTAGTTGAGGGTTTTATTATTGTTGTACCCGGAGCCGGGATCGAACCGGCACGATATTGCTATCACTGGTGTTTGAGACCAGCGCGTCTACCAATTCCGCCATCCGGGCAAATTGATGTTTATATGAGCAAATAGATTTTGTGTGATGTTAAGTACAATAAATTGAATTTTATACCGGTTTAATTTTAGAGCTGCGAATATAGCCAAATGTTTTGAAATCCTCAAATATCTCAAAGTTTAAAGCTTATAACATAATACTCTTGATTTATCTGGCAATATTAAACATTGTGCTATACTTTATATGGTTTGAACCGGTTGTTATTGAAATAATATAATTGCCGGGTTCTAATGTTGATACATCAACATGGCCTACAGTTATATCTTGCAATGAAGTCTTAATAATTTTACCGCCCAGATCAGTTATCGTGATTTGATGTGAAAAATCATTTGTGGGCCATTGAATATAAAGCATATTTTTTACCGGATTTGGATAAACTAAAAGATTATTTGAAAGATCAGCAATAATAATTTTTGAAAGGTCGTCATCAATAAATGTAACTGCTAAAACGAAATCGTCAATTGATGCATAGACTTCTGCTATAGGGTAACCATATTCTTTTGCCAGCCATCTGTAGGCACGTGTAGTATCACTGAACGAAAAATCTGACAGTGAAATCCAATATCCTATTACTAAGACTTCAGTGCTTACATTGAATATCTCCATTCTGTTTTCTTTCAAACAATCAAATTCTCCAAATGGTAATTTTACTATCCCGTAACCATCTATATTGCTTTCATCAGATAAAGAAACAACAATTCGTATGGAGTCAATAGGCAATACTAAACTATCCAGGTCAAGCCCTAGATTTTCAGGTGTGTCAGTTACCGAAAAAGATGTAGAGTTTTCATATTCATCACCATAATTCGCGGGAAACTGCGTCAGCATAAAATTATCTTCAAGAGGATATAAAAATGGAACTTCAATTCCCGCATAATCGGCAGCTGCCCCCAACAACTGCACTCCTGATTCCGTGCTATTTAGAAATAGCAAAGTACCATCTTCCTGTATCATACTTAAATTAGCATTTGGGAAATAATCAGCAAAATCTGTTTCGCCGGGCAAGACAAACCTTACCGAATCAACGGAGTCTGTTTCAAAGGCTGAAAAATCCCAGTTATCGTTGAAATCAGTTATAAATACAGAATCAAAAGGATCATAAAACTTCGTATTTATGGTAAAAGTTTCACCGGCAATAGCAAAATCTTCGTATTCGTAAGTGATTTGAGAAAAAATATTGCCAGTAATAAAAACAATTAGCAGGGTTAAAAGATTACGTTTTGTCATGGTTTATTTGATTTATTATTTAATATACAAATTTATTGATAAAGCGTATAATTTCCAATTCTTTCATGCTTTCCTTAAATTGTTAAATTGAATCAACAGAATCAATTTTTCTTTTTTTACTTTTGTGATTTGCAAAAAATTTTGAAAACATGACAATAAGAACAGAAAAAGTTAGCAGGTTATTACAACGTGAACTGGCAGAATTATTACAACTGGCCGGCAGGGATGTATATCATGGTGTAATGATTACTGTAACAAAAGTGAGAATAAGTGCTGATCTTTCTGTTGCTAGAATATATCTGAGTATTTTCCCGGGTAAAAATGTGGAAGATGTTATAAATGCAATAAATAAAAACAAAAAATATTTCAGGTACCTGTTAGGACAGCGAATAAAGAACCAGGTTAAAGCAATTCCTGAATTAGCATTTTTCCCGGACGATTCGCTTGATTATATTGACAATATCGAGAATTTGTTGAAATAATAAATTAAATACTCAATGAAACCTTCATGCACTAATGTAGACAATAGGAAATAAGCACTATTGTACAAAAAAGAAAATGAATAAAAATGAGGGTTCCACGGTATTTGAATTACTAATGTTAAATTTTACTAATTCTAAACAATTGAAAAACAAATGTTTAACTAAATTTTATACTAGTGAAATATATAATAGCAATTGTAACCCGTATAATCCCAAGGCCATTTTTACATAAAGTAAGTCATTTTTTTCTGAAGGTTATTGCGGTTTTTTACTATGGAAACAAATTTGAAGATCCTATAAATGGGAAAACATACAGAAAGCTTTTGCCTTACGGAAGAATGCAATCAAGAAGAAATGCACTGGCCCCTGACTCTATGTCACTGGAACGGCATAGATTGTTATGGTTATATTTAAAGGAAAAAACAGATATTTTTACCGGCAACAAAAAATTCTTGCATATTGCTCCCGAATATTGTTTTATCCGCATATTTAAAACACACAAAAATATTGACTATACAACAGGAGACTTATTATCTCCGTGGGCAGATGTGAAACTTGATGTACATGATATACCTTTTGAAGATAACACATTTGATGTAATTATGTGTAACCATGTGCTTGAACATGTTGCCGATGACAAAAAGGCAATGAAGGAATTTTACAGGATAATGAAACCAGGAGGATGGGGAATTTTCCAGGTTCCAATTAACTACGAAAGTGAAGTAACACTTGAAGATCCAGCTATTACAAGCAAGAAAGACCGTGAAAGATATTACTGGCAGGCTGATCATGTAAGATTATATGGATTGGATTATGGTAAAAAACTTGCAGATGCCGGATTCACTGTAACTGAGGATGATTTTGTAAAGCAAATAGATACAAAACTGGTTGAACGGTATGCATTACCAAAAGATGAGATAATTTACTATTGTCAGAAACAATAGTGATTATATCAAATGTGATTTATTACGAACATTTGACTTTTGACATGAAACATCTGACATTTGACATTAATAATGATATTTTGTAATGGATTTAAAAATTTTCATAGCAAAACGGTATTTATTCTCAAGAAGAACTCAGAATGTAATAAATATTATTTCTGCAATTTCTATGCTTGGTGTAGCAGTTGGAACAGCCGCATTAATTGTCGTTTTATCGGTCTTCAATGGTTTTGATGGATTAATACAAATGCTTTTTAATTCATTTGACCCTGATCTGAAAATTACAATTATCGAAGGAAAAACTTTTGCAGCAAATACTAACGAATTTGAAAAAACAAAAAATAATGAAAATATAGTATATTTTTCAGAAGTATTAGAAGAAAACGTGTTGTTGAAATATGATGAAAAATTGCATCCGGCAACTATAAAAGGAGTTACAGAAGAGTTTACAAAAACAAGTGGTATTGATACGATGATTGTTCAGGGAAGATTTATGCTTAAAAAGAATGGCATTAACTATGCCGTTATTGGTCAGGGTATTGCATATTATTTATCAATTGGTTTAAACTTTGTGAATCCGATAATTGTTTATGTCCCAAAAAGAAGTAAAAAGATAGCTGTAAGTGCTGAAAATGCATTCAACAAAAAAGTGATTTATCCTTCAGGGATATTTTCAATTCAACAAGATTTTGACACTAAATATATTATTACAAACATTGCTTTTGTCAGGGACCTGTTGAATTATAAAAACGAAGTAAGTGCCGTGGAGTTAAAATTAAAAGAAAATGCAAATGTTGATGAAGTTAAGCAAGAAATAATAAACATACTGGGGAACAAATTTAACGTTAAAGACCGCTATGAACAACATGAGTTGTTTTATAAAATAATGAAATCGGAAAAATGGGCCATATTTCTTATTTTATCGTTTATATTGCTAATTGCATCTTTCAATATAATTGGTTCTATTACAATGCTGATAATTGATAAGAAGAACGATATTTTTACATTAAACAGCCTTGGGGCCAATCAAAAAACCATAAGAAGGATATTTTTATACCAGGGTTGGTTTATTTCCGTTCTGGGAGCAATAATAGGGCTTATTTTAGGAGGTTTGATATGCTGGGCACAAATAACATATGGACTTGTTAAACTGGAAGGAAGCGGTTCTTTTATTATTGACTCATACCCGGTAGCTTTTAAAGCTCTTGATTTTGTATATGTCCTGGCAATTGTTGTTGTTATTGGATTTGTAGGCGCCTGGTTTCCTTCACGTTATGTGTTAAAGAAGTTTATAGTTAATAATTAATCTATTACACCCTCACACCAAATACCACAATATCATCAATCTGTTCCCTGTCACCACGCCATTCGGTGATGGCTATATCAAGGATACCTTTTTGATCTTTCATTGGTCGCTCGTGAATTTCTGTAAGCAAGCGCTTAAAGGGCTTTATCATGAATTTGCGCCCCTTTTTACCACCAAACTGGTCAACAAAACCATCGCTGAATATATATATAACATCCCCTTTTTCAAGTTGGCATTCATGGTTAGTAAAGTTATTGGTACGCAAATGAATTCCAATAGGCATTTTGTCACCTTTAAATTCTATAAGTTCGTTATTGCGGATTAAATATAACGGGTTGTATGCACCTGCAAACTGTAATTTCAGTTCTTCCGTATCCAATATACATAATGCGATATCCATACCATCTTTTGCTTCTCCTTCTTTGCCGGATTGCCTTAAAGCAGATTTTATCTGGTTTCGCAATTCATCTAAAAACTGGTTTGCCTGTGTGATTTCTTTTCGCCGCACTATTTCATTTAACAGCGCTACCCCTAACATACTCATAAATGCACCAGGGACACCATGTCCGGTGCAATCAGCAGCCGTAAAAATAACATATTTATCAATTTGCTTTAACCAGTAAAAATCACCGCTTACAATGTCACGGGGTTTAAATAGTATGAAATGTTCAGGCAGTACTTTGTCTATTAATTCATCAGGAGGTAATACTGCTGATTGAATGCGTTTGGCATATTGTATACTATCGGTAATTGCTTGATTTTGCTCTGATATCTGGTCGCGCTGCTTTCTTATTTCTTTGGTACGTTCTTTAATGATTTTTTCTAACCGGATATTTGCAGCTTTTAATCGTCGCGAATTTAAACGTACTATTGCATAAATAAATAAAAAGAAAAAGACCAGGTATCCCAGATACGCCCAAACCGTTCTGTGCCAGGGAGGTAACATCCTGAACTTGTATGTGGCAACCGGGCTTTCTAAACCAAAAACATTTCGTGATTTTACCTTGAAAATATACTCGCCTTCAGGTATTTTTTTATAGTTTTCTTCGGTTTTAGAATTCCAGTCGGCCCACTCCTTATCAAAGCCTTCAAGCATCCAGGTAAATTGATTCTCTTCAGGTTTTTCTTTAAATGTACAGGAAAATCGAAATTTTATTGAATTATAATCATAAGTGAAAACAGGATATGAATTATCAGGTTGATTCAATAGTATTTTGGAATAAACATTTGCAGTTTTAGATGAATCATCAAAAAAGGAGCCATTGAATACCAATGAGTCTTTTCCAACATGAACTTTTCTGATCATTGTATTGAATGAAGCATTATAATTTTTGCTGATCGAATTATTATAACTGAATAATCCTTCGTTTAATGTACTTATCCAGAGGATACTGTCACTGTCATAAAATGTTTTATAAGGTTCTTTAATTTTTCCAAATATTTGGGTATTCCATTCTTTTTTGTTTTTATAATCAAACAAAACACCAACTCCATGATTTTTAAGGAAAATATACGCGTCCTGATCTTGAGAAATGTATAAATCTTCAACAGGAATATCTCCAAGTGTAAATTGCTTGCCGAAAGATGTATCTGGTACAAATTTCTTCACATTATTATTCTGATTATAGATAGGTTTATAGAAACCTTTTCTGGTACCAACAATTATTTCTCCTTCAATATTATAAACCCAATTATAATTTAATTGTGGCAAACCCTGAGCTGTATCGTATCTGAAAATTTTATATTTATTTATATCACCATCATTAAAGCGTGTTCTAATGATACCACTATATTCAGTAGTTAACCATAAACTATTGTGTTTATCATTCTCTATTTTTCTTATTTTATCAGTTATTTCAAAGAATTTTTTAACTGACGAAATCTTTATTTCTTCCGGATTATTTTTTTTACTATTCTTGATTAATTCAAATCCATATATATCGGTTAAACCCAAAAAAAGGTAATCAGGAAAGATATTATTGTGCTTAAAACAATATATTTCGCTGGTTTCATAAATTCTTTTTGCCTGTAATTCATTAATAAGATAAATGCCATCGGCACCTGCCGCTAGAAGTTTATTTTGAAATGTAATAAAATTCCAGCATTCCGTATCAAAATTACTAACAGGAATTAAAATATAATTGTCATCAATATATTGCGGATTATAATCAGGCAAATAAAATATTCCCTGTGTTGTTCCAACAAATCTTTTGTTTTGATGTTTTATTAATGAGATAACTGTTCCGTGTAATCCATTTAATTCATTATAAACCGATAAAGGTGATCCGGTTTCTACATAAGAAATACCCTGATATGTTGCCACCCAGAGATTATTTGCTTCATCTGCATAAAGGCCTAATACTGTATTATCTATCAATCCTCTGTTTTTATTAATAACCCGAACCAGATTGCCAGCTTTATCCATGATTATTATACCGCCTCCTAATGTTCCATAAGCATAAGCATTATCATTAATTTTTGCACATGTATATAGTGCATTCTCCATTAGATATTTATTGACATTGGTTTTTAGTTTTTTAGCAATATCAGGTGCAGTATTTTCTTCAGTGTTTTTTTCAAATATTTTCCCTTTATGGATTATTCTGTTTAAATCGTAAACAAATATTCCATTGTTAACAGTAGCAATAAGCAGTTTATTATTAGTATACTCCATTATAACATATCTGCCGCAACCTTGAATAATGGATTTTGTATATGGTAATTTCTCAAACTTATTATTTCTAATAAACATAAGGCCATTTTCTTCGTTTGCAACAAAAAGCCTGTCATTAATGTTAAAACCAAAACGTTGAATATAATTTCCTTCAATTATATCAATTTTAGTATTGTAGTATCTGAATATTACATTAGTGGCAATGAAGTAAATACCATGTGATGTAGTATGGACTTTAAGAATATTGTTGAATTCAATTTCAGTATCAGGTATTAAATGGGTAAGTGAAACATATTTCAACGTTCCCGATGAATCTGCTGCTAAATATCCAAATTCCTTGGATGCGCCTACAAAGATTTTTCCCAGGTTGTCTATTGCAAGCGAACGCGCTGTGGAATGATTTGAAATATTTATAATATGCCAGGAATTGCCATCGAATTCTAATACGCCTGTTTCAGGGCCATTACCAAAATATATTATACCCCGATGATCCTCAACAATTGCCCAATTTTGAGGTTCGCTTTGTGTTAATACCGAGGAATAATTATAAATAAGCGGAGTCCCAGTTTGATCATTAACTTGTGCAACACCTCCATAATGAATAATTATTAGCAAAACAATATGAAAATACCTTTTTAACATAATGAGATAAAAATAATAAAAGTTGTTCAAAATAATACTTAACCTGAATAATTTCTAACGCAGCGAAGCTGCAAACAAAAAAAACAAAACAAAAAAAACAAATTACAAATAAATTCCAATGACAAAAATATCAATAACCAAAACTGGAAACCAGCCTGCCGACAGGCAAGATTCAAAAGTAAGATTTGCAGAAAAGAATCCAAAGAAAGTGCATATTTTCTCGGACTGATTTATGAAACAAATCCACCTAAGTTTGAAGAAGAAGGAAAAGAATTATATGGGAAGGCACTTCAACTCAAGAGAATTTTTTCTTCAATTCTTGAAAAATCAACATAAGAGCATGTTTGGAATTTTGGATTTGAGAATTTTGGATATTATTTGTTATTTGACTATTGTTATTTGGAATTTTGAAAAGTTTGCTAAAAAAAGCAAGTTTTTAAAAAGTAATATTATAAATTAGCAATAAATTAGCGCTACCTGGTTATTTAAAAGAAACTCCCAATATTAATATATCGTCAATTTGTTCTTCTTCACCTTTCCAAACTTCGAATTTTGTTAATATTGTCTTTTTTTGTTCATCCGGATCATACAGGGCTATATCTTTAAACAATTGTTTCATTTGCTGTTTTAGGAATTTTTTGCTATCATTTCCTCCAAACTGGTCGGCAAATCCATCTGTATATAAAAATACAGTCTCACCTTTTAAAATGCTTTCAGTTTGTACCTTATATGGGGTGTCTATATATTGGTCCAGGCGAACAGGCATCTTATCCGGCATTAATTCCTGAAACCTGTCTTTACCGGCAATTATTATTGGATTATTAGCGCCAGCATATTTCAACTGGTTTTCTTTTTCATTAATAACACATATTGCAATATCCATTCCTTCAAGGCTGCTTTCATCAGAGGTAGTTTGATGTAAGCCCCGGATAATATTTCTGCGTAATT
>DAOVJU010000096.1 GCA_030632095.1 Chlorobiota bacterium | reverse complement strand
TATTTGCAGATAGCATGAGGGTTTATATACTTGACAGGAGAGGAAATGAAAGGGTTAAACTAAAAAAGCAATTTAGCGCTTCATACCATAACAATTTAATCCTTGAAAGAGGAAATGTAAATACCGATAACCGTTTAGTTACGACGGATAGTAAAGGTGTAATTCACTATATTTATTTTAACGGAAACGTAGAAACAATTGCAACAGAAAAATTACCACCATCCCACTTTTTCGAATATCAGGACATAGATGGTGATAATACACGGGATTTTATCTATACAAACAATAATCAACTTATCGTACAAAACAACAAAAACGAAAAAATTTTCTCCTACGTTTTTGACAAACAGATAAATGATCCGCCTGTAACCTATATATTTCCGCATGGTGAAAAAAGAATTGGAATTGTAATATCCGGCGAAAATTTAATCTACCTTTTTAGTGAAAATGGTAAATTAGTTAATGGATTTCCAATAACCGGCCGTTCATTATTCAGTATTGGTAAACTCAACCCAAAACAAGAAAAATTCAATTTAGTTGTAGGAGGTGAAGATAATTTTTTATATAATTATTATTTAAATTAAATTTAGATATTATAACTTAGTATATTTAATAATTAATATTTATTGTTAATACATTAATCAAATAAACTAATCAATACATATCATGAAGTTCAGGAACAAATCATTTCAAATAGCTAAAATTCTGCTATTAGCCGGAATTGTGCTAAGCTCTTGTATTGGAGAAAATTTTAATTTCGATAATTTAGACCCTAATGCTAAAATTTCTCCATCGTATGCAATACACTTTGTGCACGCCAATATCTCGTTTGAAGATATAATGCCCGAAGACACAAGTATAAACCAGTATCTTGAGCTTAACAATGATGGATATTTTGATCTATATTATCAAAAGGATTTATATTCCTTACAAGCAGAGGACCATATTTTTATTCCTGACCAAACTTTTCCTGAAACATTGGCTTTATCGGAAACTGAGCTTGCAAATTTTAATACAGCATATCATGTACAGGTAAGTCGTGATTTCGACTATAGCTTTGATGCACCGGAAGGAATGCACCTGGATAGTATTCTTTTTAACCAGGGCAGAATGACAGTGCATATGGAATCTGAGTGGCCTATTGAGATAGATATTGAATTAAAACTTTCTGGTTTTACAAAAAACGGAACAGATACATTGACGTTTAGTATTCTTAATCTTCCGGAAACTGACTATGATACAATTGTAGAATTAACTGGTTATACGGTTAACCTGACAAACCAGGAAACTCTTTTTAATACATTAATTATGAATTACGTTTTAACTCTCGATCAGGAAGCAGGAGCAGTATCGCAACCAACAGATCAAATAACAGTTTTAGTCACACTAGAAAACATTGGGTTTGATGCAACTTCAGGATATTTTGGTAATATGAGCCAAACCGTTTCCGATAATACCTTCCCATTAGGTTTTGGTGGAAATACTTTTGATGCTGAAATTAATTTTGAGAATCCCCAATTCAATATATTCTACCAGAACTCATTTGGTTTACCGATTCAGTTCAGATTTAGTAGTTTATATACATTAGATGCTAACGACCAGGCAACAAACATAACTATTCCTCCGGAAATGAATCCTCTGATATTAGAATCTCCTGAACCAGGAGAAGATTTTGTATATGATACAATTTCTATAAATCCTTCTACATTAATCCAGGAACTTTTAAATTTTCCGAAAAGCTTAACTTTTGGAGGTGCTGTAAAACTTAATGAAGGTATTGATCCTGATACTTATTACACAAACACACTTCCCGGAGATGGGTTTTTTGATATTAGTGCTGAGTTCAGGTTGCCTATGAGTGCAAATTTCAGGTTTGCTTTAAGAGACACCCAGGATTTTCCGGTATTAGAAAATTTAGATCAAAATATACCACTTGAGCAAATAGAAGTAAAACTTGGAGTCAACAATGGTTTTCCAATTGATCTTGGAGTCCAGGTATTTTTTGCCGATTCAATTAACACTGTCCTGGATTCTTTATTTGACCAGTTTAGCATTGAAGGCCTGAAAGAAAACCTAATAGAAATTACAATAAGTAATGAAAAAATTGAAAAAATAAAAACAGCTAAAAATTTGATCTTTGAAATAGTTGTTAAATCAACCGGTTTCGATTTAGGTCAATATGTACATATTACAGATCAATACGAAATTGCTTTTGATTTTTCTGTAAAAATTGATGTAGATATTAACCCGGCTGAATTTGAAAACAATGAAAATTAAATGACAACTACTCAATGAAAAAAATATGAAAAACTTAATATATAAAATATTTCCATTTGTTTTTATTGTTATACTTCTGAATAGCAATATAACAGCTCAGCAAAATAATACCTTGTATTTCATGGATAAAATCCCACAGGCAAGCTTAATGAACCCCGCAAACCAGCCCTATTGTAAGTTTTATCTGGGTTTACCTGTACTTTCTTCTATTTACTTTAACTATGGTAATAACGGATTTGCCTATAACGATTTGTTGTACCTTAATGATGCTGGAAAATTGATTTTTGACCCTGACAATTTCTTCGAAGGCTTACAAGATGTGAATAATATATCTTTCGATACGGAATTTAACCTCTTTGCTTTAGGTTTTAAGCTCGGAGATATGTACTTTTCATTAAATGCAGCTCAGAAAAACGACTTTGCATTTACTTTCCCAAAAGGGGTTTTTGGAATTATACTTGAAGGAAACGGAAAACATCTTGGTGATGATTACCTGGATTTATCAGGTTTTGGGACAAACATTAATATATATAGTGAAATTTCCTTAGGATTAACCAGGAAAATTAATGATGTATTGAGCGTTGGTTTAAGGGGTAAGTATTACATTGGTGTACTAAATGTGACAACTGAAAAATCAGATGTTAGATGGTATACAGACGAAGATTTTTACGACTGGCGGTTTACATCCGATATGTCATTCAATATAGCCAGTCCGGTTCCGATTAACTTAACCGATACAACCCAGGATATTGGTTTTGTTGCAAGTGATTCAATTATGACAGAAGACTTCCTGAAATTTGAAAATACCGGATTTGGAGTTGACTTAGGAGCCAGCTATGCAATAAACAGGCAGTTAACTGTCTCGGCAAGTTTAGTGGATCTAGGGTCTATAAAATGGAAAACAAATACCCAGAATTTTAAAAGCGATGCTGAATTTGAATGGACAGGATTTGATGTTACTCCTTTAATATCTGGTGAAGAAATTGATTATTCAAAATTTGCAGATTCTTTAATCCAGGGATTTAATTTTTCAGAAGAAAGTAACACTTATAAAACAAAAATACCAACCAAATTGTATTTAGGTGCAAGTTACTTTCTTAATGATAACTGGGGGTTTGGTGTATTATTCCGGTCTAAATTTTATGAAAATATGACATTTAGTTCATTAACATTGTCTGCCAGCACCGGTTTAGGTAATATACTTGGTTTAACAGGAAGTTATTCTCTTGCATACAATTCCTTTAATAATTTTGGATTAGGATTAAATTTAAAATTGGCCTTTTTTCAGTTTTACCTGGTTAGTGATAATGTTTATGGAATGCTATTTCCACAAAATACACGGAATATAAATTTGCGTTTTGGCCTTAATATCATTATTGGATGCAAGTACCATAAAAAAGATGAAAAAGCCAAGAAAGGAAAAGACATGATACGGCAACAACAAGAAATTGACCCTGCACTGTTTTATTAAAGTGAGTTTTAATCTGTGAAGAGCATAGTTAATATTTGTTTGTTTATAATAAAATAAAATCAATTCCTTCTTTAAAAGCAATAATACATCCGGTATTAATTCGTAATATCTCATTATTCAATGTTTATTATATAGAATCTATATACATTGAAAACGAGATGCCTTTAATTACTCATCAGACATTAGATAATAAAATTCAAATAATGGTAGTACCAATTTTATAATTGACTAATTTTTTGATTTGAACTTGTAATTTTTTAATTTTAGAGAAGTAAAGACCAATTTAAAACTAACGAAATGCCAAGGTTCAGTTCTGTAATATTAGCTGTAATATTCCTATTCTCATGCCAGCCGTCGCAAAAAGAGAAAAAAGATATCGATTTTGATAAAGAAGATCAGGAAGTTCCTGCTTTACCACCTTCAACAGATTATGTAAAAAAAGCAAAATTTTTATTTTACAACATGTCATCCCCAATAGAGATGGCCAAAATATTTGAAAATTCCGGGTCAAGTTTCAATGAAGAAATACTACTTGATTACAATAAGCACAAAGATTATTTAAGCAGTAAAAAAATTGCTTTAGTAATGGGAATATATGGTGTTGACCTAAGCTATGCCAGGATGTATAATCAATCGCAAACATCAATTAAGTATTTTGCTGCAATTAAGAAACTTGCCGAAAAATTAGGTGTGCCTGAAAATTATGTTTCTTTAACAGCCTCTAATATTGATAACAATATAAGTAACAGAGATTCATTGTTTAGAATTGCTAACGAAGCCTATTTAGCAGCTAATACCTATTTGAAAGGAAATGAGAGAGAAAGCACTGCTTCTTTAATTCTAATGGGAGGATGGATTGAATCAATATATATTGCTACCTCGGTTTTTAATGCAGAAAACCCAAATAATGACTTGATAAAGAAAATTGCTGAACAAAAATATTCACTTAATAGCTTAATTACCCTGTTAAGAAACGATGCTGAAGATGAAGAAATTAATGAATATATAAGCTTATTGAACCTGTTAAAAGATGAATTTCAACACTTTAACATGCATTACTATAAAGATGAAATTGAGATTGATACTTTAAACCAAAAGGTTACTATTAGTACAGGTGATCCGAATATACATCCATATCATATAGATAGTATCAGAAAAACTGTAATTAAGATCAGAGACCGGATTACATTATAAATAAAAAGAAGTAAGTATTTAAAAACAGATATAATAATAGTGAAATAAGATTAACACTATTGACTAATTAATTGATAGATTAAAAATGGATATTAATACTAGTTTTTGGTTTTTCGAAAAATTCAGGGAAGATAATTTATGTCTTTTATACAACGGTAGTTTCAGTGATGAAATAACCGACAAATTTGTTAGAATCAGTGAATTTAATATTGTTAATTTTGAGGAGTTTAAGAAACTGAAAAAAAGAATTTCGTTTCTTATGATCGAATGCTTTCAAAATATTGTCAGGCATGGTGAAAAAAAAGCAATAGAAAATAATGAAGTGGAAGATATAGGCTTTTTTTCAACCAGGAATTACAAAGGGACATATCAAATTACTTCAGGAAATTTAATTGAAAACAAAAACATTGAAAATCTACAAAATCAATTAAAAAAAATAAACAGTTTATCATCAGAAGACCTCAAAGCCCTTCACCGTGATGTCATGCAAAATACAGGGCTTTCTCAAAAAGGCGGTGCAGGGTTAGGATTAATTGATATTGCCAGGAAATCAGGTCAAAAACTGGAATACGTTTTCGAAAATTATAGAGATAAACTGTCTTTTTATTATAACCAGGTTACTTTAATATCGAAAAACGAAGATATTGATAATACTACAGTCAATGTAATTCCTATAAACGAGTCAATTGATTATCATAAAAAAATGCTGGAGGAAAAAATCATGGTCATTCAAAAAGGAGACTTTTCTCACGGCACCATTTTACCTGTATTGAATATTATTGAAACAAATCTAAAGAATGAGTTCAAAAAATCAAATACTAAAAAACAAATTTACCATATACTTGTTGAATTATTGCAAAATATAAACAAGCATTGCTTAACCGAAAAAGGAATAAAGGAAGGAATTCTTATAATTGGCAAAACAAATTCACATTTTGTTATTAATGCCGGAAATTATATTCGTGAAGAAGATTTAATTGTATTTGAGAACCATTTAAAAATGATTAACCGCTTAAGCAGTGATGAATTATCTGAACTATACTTGAAAAAACTTTTTGATGAAAATGAATACGGTGAAAATGCCGGAATAGGATTAATTGATATTGCACGTGGAATATCGGTTCCATTAAGCTTTAACTTTATAAAAACCAATCAAAACAAATATTTTTATTCTATTAGTATTACTGTATAAATTGTATTTAAATGCCTGAACGCTTTGAATTGCCAAAATCTGAAGATAAACCCTGGGTTATATTAGATCAGGAAGAAAATATATTCGAAATTGGGGGAAGGTCTCTTCCTGAAAATTCAGAAAAGTTATTCTCACCAATAAAAAAATGGATTACTGAGTATGGTAATTCTCCAAACAGGTTAACAAATTTTGTATTTAAATTCGACTATTTTAATTCATCCTCAGCTCGCCGGATAATAGAAATATTTTTAATACTTAAAAAAATCAAAGAAGGGAACAATGAAGTTAAAATAACATGGTATTTCGAAAAAGATGATATTTTACTGAAAGAAAAAGGTCATGAAATGTTAAGTATGATAGAAATCCCTTTTGATATCCTGGAAATTTAACGTTTTAATACCAAATTCCCTGCTAATTCAAGCATCCGCCTGGACTTTTATATTTCATTGAATTCGCTTCGCTGTTTTCTTTATTGTACCTCCTGCTTTTAATAACCTGAGTTCGATATAGTCTAATATTATCTATTTGCCATTTATGTGCTTTATGGAATTTTGTTTTCCTTATCATAGTTTTGATCATCAAAAACATTTCATAAGCTATGCTGCTGGTTATCAATCGCATGAAGTTCGCCCAGAAACCATGATTTGAAAACCTATCAGAAAAACACATGTTTTTCTGAACGTGATAAATATAAATGTTTGACGGCATTTTTTGCTCGTTTTACTTTTCTTTTTAGTCCTTCATTTTTGGGTGTGATATTTTTAGTTATATTTGGTTCTAACTAATTCAAATATAATATATTACATCCATTTTTACTACATAATCATGAATTATTCGGGTTAAGCTAATCTTTGAAAATTTAAAGCTTACAAAGAAAGGGCAATTAAAACGTTCTGCATTATTACTTTTCGGAAAAGATCCCCGGGATTATATGGGGTCGTTTATTCAGATAAGCGTTTATGACGACAAGTTAATGATTTGGAATCATGGAATATTACCCGATGAAATTTCGCTTGAAGACCTAAAACGGAAACACTCATCACACCCAAGAAATCCTAAAATTGCAGATATTTTCTTTAAAAGTGGTTTGTGTAGTTCAGAGCTTATATATACATTTACTGTAAATTGATAAGATGGTGCTAATAATAGCCAAACAATTTATAGCCCCATCGATAAATCTAATAATGCTTTTTTCGGTGTATTAACAAATGGATTTTATTTGATTTTTTTAATAAAAACATGTTAAACCAAAGCATAACAATAGCTATAATTGTAAGTTTGTAAAAAAGATTGATATGCAAAGATTGTTAATTGATAATATGGATAAAATTAAAGCATTATTGTATGCTTATCGAAGTTAAAAAGTATTTGTATGATATATTTGAATCTAATGGAAGATAAAATTGAAAATATAGATAAAATAGTGCAACACTGGTTAAATTCATCTGAACAGAATTATTTAACCATGAAACACTTAATTAATTCCAAGGATTATAGTTGGGCATTATTTATAGGACATTTAGTAATAGAAAAATTATTAAAAGCTATTTATGTTAAGAGGCTTCAGAAGCATGCCCTTTTCACGCATGATTTATTACGATTGGCAAGTAAAATTGGATTAAGTTTAACTGATGATCAACAAGAGTGGTTTGATGAAATAACAACATTTAACTTAAATACTAGATACGACAACTACAAACAAGATTTCAATAAATTATGTACTAGAGAGTTCACGGAAAATTGGATAAATAAGATTGAAAATTTAAGACAATGGTTAAAGAATCAATTATAGAAACAGCAGTAAATTACATTAAGCAGATTCCTGTTGATTTTGAAGTTAAAAAGGCTTATTTGTTTGGGTCTTATGCAAAAGGAATGGAAAAAGAGGATAGTGATATTGACATTGCCATAGTAATTGGAAACATGACTGATTTCTTTACTATTCAAATGAAACTGATGAGACTAAGAAGAAATATTGATTTGCGGATTGAACCACATCCAATTGATGAGTCAGATTTTACAATGATGAACCCTTTTGCTTATGAGATTCAAAACTCTGGAATTGAGATAAAAGTCGAGAGATAGCCACAAAAACCTAACATCATAGCTGTATGAAAATTGTTTACTTTAGTACTTTTAATGAACTGTGCCGCACGTTTCTTACATGTGTGTTGTGTGCTATTAATATGAAAAACCATGTGATAAAATGAATTATACAATTAAAAAATATTTAATTGCTTCAATAGTGCTATGTGTCTAATTTTTTTCTTGTAATAAAGATGAAGAAAATGACAATAACAACAATAATAATATTTCCGACAGTACATACTTTATAGAGGGAAAGGTTGATGGTGCGATGAGATTACAGGAAATTATAATGATTTCATGGAATGGATTACAATGCAACGAACTATATCAGCATCAGATTCAAGAGGATGGGATATATACATTATGAATGTTGACTTGGATAATTGGATAGTGCCTGACACATTAAATGCCTTAAATCCAATCGGTCAAGAAAAGCTTAAGCTAAGCTATTATTGTGGTCCATGCGAAAGTGATAATAATTACCTGGTTGATGGGGTCGTTTTAGGAATTAATTCATTTTAACTGATTGTCACAAGTAAATCCGGTGATGTTATAGAAGGAACGTTTAGCGGAGAGCTTCGAAACGGCAGTGATACTGACCTTAGAGTTACCGTAACCGATGGTAAATTTAAAATTAAGATTATCAGAATTTAAAGGTTATTTATTAATCAAAACAAATATTAATAAGTTATATATCCTTGTAGTATCCGTATTCTATGACAAAATGAACAGCATACAACATGCTATAAATTCAAGCGGAAGGAAAAAGCAATCGCTGAAAGCTTTCGGGAGAAACGAAATACAATAAATAAAATAACTGTACAATGTATTTCTTTTTTATCATATAGATAATGGCCATTGTGGCCGTGGATTTTACCAACTAAAATAAATTTATATTCACTATATATTACTTGATTAAAAAATCCTGGTATTTCAGGTAGTTATTTTAACCCACATTGCGTGAAATTCGACCATTTTGAAGAAATTTTGGTTCACAACCCCTGTATTTATCAACAATTGAGGGAGCGTGATTTTGTATTATACTGAAAATCAATAGCTATCAATTTTTAATTTTGTCAAATTCC
>DAOVJU010000183.1 GCA_030632095.1 Chlorobiota bacterium | reverse complement strand
TTTGTTCCCTCATGATGGAATAATTGAAGGATTATCAGACCTTGGATACGATTTAAACGAATTCTATTCAGATTTACATGAATTGGAAGCGAAAAATGTAACTGTTTTTCTTGATGCCTGTTTTAGTGGTGTATCACGTTCTACAGAAAAATTTCAATCAGAGAATCTAATGGCCATGAAAGGCATCACGATAAAACCTGATTTGACACAACCCTGGGAAAATGATTCAACATTTATGGTTTATTCATCTTCTGCATATAACGAAACTTCGTTGGGGTTTGACCAGACACAAACCGGCCTTTTTACCTATTTTTTATGTGCCGGTTTACAAGGTAATGCTGATGCAAATAAGGATAAGAAAATAACTACAGGTGAATTATACACATATATCAGAAAAAATGTAATGGAAACTTCAAAAAAAATTAGCGGATTACAATCACCACAATTGTTTGGAAATAAAGATGAAATATTGGTAGAATATTAATGAAGAAGTTCAGATCATATATTATGAGAAAAATTATACTAATATCATTACTTAACTTTATATCATATGTTTCGCTAACACAAAACATTTCAATCATCAACACTGAAATGCAACAAGAGACAATTCATGTTTGGTATAAAATAACTGATGCCTCGTTTAATCAATATTTTAAAATAACAATTTATCTGAGTGATGATGATGGTAATACCTTTATTCCTTTAAAAGAAACTGAAGGTGATATTGGTAAAATTGAAGGTAATGGTTATTATCAGATAATATGGCACTTTGCAAAGGAAAAACCCTTTAAAGAAGCGGATTTCATTTTTGATATAAAAGCTGAAGTTTTCGAAATCCCATTGAAAAGATCCTTTCTACTAAACTATACTGGAAATAGAATTACACCATTAGGATTTAGAATTGGTCTTATTGGTAAAACCAGTCCGTATTTAGAAGCCAGAATGAGTCTTATTAATATCAATACTGATTATTACACTTATGAAGATAGTACAATAAAAGATTATGATAAATTAGCTTATTATGAATTTACAGATTACAAGGGTTATTCCGCTTTATATTTAGGAGCAGGTATTAATTATCAACGAAATGAGGTTTTACATTTATATTTTGGAGCCGGGTATTATTTAGAAAATTTCTTGTATCAAATAAATGAGTTTTATTATAACAGTCAACAGAGTACTAAAACCTATGTTAAGGATACTTATTATAGCACAGAAGGATTAGAATTAAATTATGGCATAATCTTAAAATATAATAAGTTTATTATAACTGGTGGATTAACAAATTATGCATTCGGCTATGAAGATTTTTTCAGAATGAGTTTTACAGCAGGCATAGGATTTTGTATATAATGTCAAGTTGTTATAAATAAGTTGTAAAATTTTGTCACATTTTAGAAAACAAAAGAACTAATTAATGAGTCCGGTATAAAAAGGTTTAAATTCAATTTTCAGCTACTTTTAGCCCCAAACCCAAACGGGAGAAGTAGCTGAAAATCAGGCTCCCGTTTGGGATGGGGCAAAACTGATTTTCAGCTTTTCAAGAAATTTCGTGCTTTTTATACTGAACACATTAATAAATAACTAAAAAATCTAAATCATGAAAAATTTACTACTTTTTATACCGGATTCATAAATAAAGAAGCCGATTAAGCTAACTAACCTAACCGACTATATTTCAATTATTTATAGCTATCAGCTAGTTGCTTTATTTGTTTTTTTCAGTAAAGTTTCTACCTGCATTCAAAGCAGTGATATTATCATTTACTACTTTTTCACCTTTTTTCCCAAAAATCATTTTAATACCTTCAATAAAATCGTCAAAAGGAATATTAATAAATGGAGAAGCTGCGCCAAGCATGACTATATTAGATGATTTCGGGGACCCAATATCCTTAGCAATCCGGTCTGCATCGATTAAAATATGTTTTGGATGTTTTTCAATTTCATTTATTACTTTATCCATTTCCGGATAATCAGGAATATTAACATAAGGAGTTGAATTTGTAACTATCCAGCCATCTTTATTAAGGAAAGGAAGATATCGCAGCGATTCCATTGGCTCAACAGAAAGTATTAAATCGGCAAAACCTTCAGGGATCAGGTCAGATGCAATTTCATTATCTGAAATTCTCATATGTGATTGAACTTCACCTCCTCTTTGGCTCATACCATGAACTTCAGCCTGTTTCATATGAAGATTGTTTTTAGTTGCAGCCATTCCAATTGTTGCAGCAATAGATAATATTCCTTGTCCGCCTACTCCGGCTAATATGATATCAGTTTTCATAACTATAGTTAAAAAAAGTTAAAAAGTTTCAACCTTTGCCAAGACTACGGCTGGTAAAAAAGTTTAAAGTTGCGTGTGAGTTTTGAGTCTTCTGTCTTCTGTCTATAAATCTAACAGTCTAAAGTCTATTGTCATTTATGTTTTTCCTCTTTTTTTCTTCGTGTCGCTGTTTGAATACATTCTCTTCTTGGAATAATAACTGAAATTCCGTTATATTCAATTTCTTCCCTCATAACATTAATCATTTCTTGCATATTTTTCTTCAGGGGTACAAAAACCCGGATATGCTCAGGGTCAACACCAACAGCTTTACAAATATCTTCAATTTTACCTGTTGCTGCAGAATCTTGTCCTCCTGTCATCGCGGTTGTATAATTGTCTGCAATAATCACTGTAATTGAACTATTTTCATTAACAGCATCCAATAATCCTGTGATACCTGAATGAGTAAATGTTGAATCGCCAATAACAGCAACAGAGGGAATAAGGCCGGCATCAGCAGCACCTTTTGCCATAGTAATTGAAGCTCCCATATCAACACAACTGTCAATAGAATTAAATGGAGGAAGTGCTCCTAATGTATAACAACCAATGTCTGAAAAAACCCTTCCTTTGCCATATTTAGCTAATACTTCGTTTAAAGCAATAAAAGTATCAATATGGCCACAGCCTTTACATAAGGAAGGAGGACGATTTGCAAGAAACTCTGGAATATCTTTACCTTTAGTAACAGTCATTCCTAATCCTTTTCTAACAATATTAGGGTTAAGCTCACCATCACGAGGGATAGTGCCATCTAATCTTCCATGTACCAGGATTCCATTTTCAAGATAGCCCTTTATCATTTCTTCCAGGATAGGAAATCCTTCTTCAAGTATTAGTAATGCATTACATTCGTCGGCTATTTTTTTTATCTTCGACTTAGGCATTGGGTATTGCCCGATTTTTATTAAAGGATACGGAATTTCCTGATCTCTATAATTCTCAAGCAAATAATTATATGCAATTCCACAGGCAATTATCCCCAACGATTTGTCATTTCCTTCAATGTATTTATTATAATTTGATTCTTCTGAACTTTTAATAAAATTTTGCTGGTTATCCAGGAGGTATTTATATCGTTTTCTGGCTATTGCTGGTAAAAGAATGAACTGGTTAGGGTCCTGTGGCAATTTCAATACATTTTCAGCTATTAAATCATTCCGTAGTACATCTGCCCTGGAATGTGCCAATCGGGTTGTTATACGGATTAAAACAGGTGTTTGATACTTTTCTGATAACTCAAATCCATTATACGCCATTTCATAAGCCTCTTGTTGATTTGATGGTTCCAGTGTAGGTATCATTGCAAATTTGCCATAAAATCGTGAATCTTGCTCATTTTGAGATGAATGCATTGAAGGATCATCAGCAACGGTAATTAGTAATCCACCATTAATTCCGGTTATAGCTGAATTCATAAAAGGGTCAGCTGCTACGTTAAGTCCCACATGCTTCATACAAACCAATGTCCGTTTACCTGCATAAGACATACCTAAAGCCGTTTCCAGTGCAGTTTTTTCATTAGCAGACCATTTACTATGAATATTACGTTCTTTGGCCGTTTTATTATTTTGAACGTATTCTGTAATTTCCGTTGACGGGGTACCTGGATAAGCATATACACCAGACATACCAGCATCAATGGCTCCTTGGGCTATTGCTTCAGCTCCTAATAAAGGTATCTTTTGCATGATTTATTTTATTATTCCTATGTAGTGTTTGAACGGAAATCCTATACCTTGCATTATACTTTAAAAAATTAATTATTCAAAAAGGAAAACATCATCTAATATACATAAAGTAGTTTACAGCATTTTCGTTCAGAAACTACATAGTGTTGTTTCTCAAATTTAGGAAAATTAATGACTTTTAAGAACTTTTTTTATGATATATAACATTAAATTCTGTGAACAACAGGTAAATTACTCAATTATAGCATATTTAAATTGACTATTTAATATATTCAAAAAAGAAATATCTTACAAAACTTTAACAATCAACGATTAAAAAATTTTCGTTCAAATACTAATTATTTGTAATAATTATACATACTATAAATTAGTTGTATAATTACTCATTTTTCGTATTTTTATGAAATTCTAATAATAAATAGTATCATTATAAAAGTAGCGTATTTCTTAGTATAAGTGATCAATGAAAGGAAAAGTAACCATATTCAGGCAAATTTTGATAAGTGTGTTAATACCTGTATTGATAGTACTATTCATAGTGGAACTGATAAACTATCAAAATACTAAGAATATTATGGTTGCAGCAAGTTCTGAAAAGAATAATATAATTTCTGATGAAATAAAAACCATATTTGAATTTCAGGATATTTCTTTAGTAATGCCAGAGGATGCATTAAATATACGCCTTAAAGATATTAGTAATAAACTTGTAACTAATTATTTTCAAAACACAGACGGTATTGAGAAAATTAATTTAAAATCTGTTCAAAAAGATTTAAAAATGGACCCCAACTGGGAAGATATTTATGTAATCAATCAGGAAGGAACCATTATAAATACAACTTTTGAAAAAGATTTGCACTTAAATTTATATCAGTTTGGTGAAGATTTGAGGAAATATTTAGAAAATATTTTTATTTCTGGTGCATTTCTTGTTGAAAAATATGCAATTGAACTATCAACCAAAAAACTTAAAAAATATTGTTATCAACCTACATTAGATGGAAAATATATTATAGAACTGGGAACTTACTCAAAAAAGGCTAATGAGGTAATGTGGTTTATAAGACAACGGCTGGACGAAATAGCTAATAAAAGTGAAGGTATAGTTTCAGTTGATTATATAATTAACCAGGATAACCCTTTTTCATTGAATTCGGATTTAGTTATTGATGAAGACGAAAAGTTAAGGATTCAAAACATATTTACTACAAAAAAGTCAGGTGAATATATGCCTAAAGAAGGCAGGAAAGATTTACACTACGAATATATATTTATTGATAAAATAACAGACTTCTTTATTGGTGCTGTAATTCGAATAGTTTCTGACAGGACTGCCGAAGAACAATATTTACGAAATGAATTAATAAAAGCAATAATACTTTTTGCTTCTACACTGGTTTTTTTGATCCTTATTATTTTCTTCAGGGCAAATATTATAACTAAACCTGTCAGAAAACTTGTAATAGCTACTCAAAATATTGCTCAGGGAAACCTGAGTGAAAGAGCTGAAGTTATTGGAAAAAATGAAATTGCAACACTTTCGGTTCATTTTAATTTAATGATTGAGCAATTACAATTTTCACATGATGAACTTGAGAAAAGCAATATTGAAATAAATGAGCAGAAAGATATTATTGAGAAGAAAAACAAGGATATCATGGATAGCATTCAGTATGCCAAGCGCATTCAGGAAGCTATTTTACCACCAGATAAACTTGTTAAGCAGTATATTGAAAATTCATTTATTCTCTATAAACCAAAAGATGTAGTGTCGGGCGATTTTTACTGGATGGAACAAAAAGAGGGGAAAATACTTTTTGCTGCAGTTGATTGTACGGGGCATGGTGTTCCAGGAGCTTTTGTAAGTATAGTTGGTAACAATGGACTTAACCGGGCTGTAAATGAATTTGGTTTTTGGAGACCGGGCGAAGTGCTTGACAAACTTGAAGACCTTGTGGAGGAAACATTAAGACAAAAGGAAAATGAAGTTAAAGATGGTATGGACCTGGCATTATGTGCACTCGATTTTGAGAATAATGTTCTGGAATATGCCGGTGCTCATAATCCATTATATATTATCAGGGATAGTAACCTTGAACTTCCGGAGGCTGTATTAGCAATTGAAGATGAGAAAAGAAACCTGTATGAAATAAAAGCAGACAGGCAACCTATAGGATTACATATAAACAGGAAAAAATTTACAAATCATATCATTAAATTACGCAAGGGCGATACAATCTACATTTTTTCAGATGGTTATGCAGATCAGTTTGGAGGGCCACAAGGAAGAAAATTTAAATATAAACCTTTCAAAAGATTATTGCTTTCAATACAAGATAAACCACTTCAGGAACAACATGAAATCCTTAATAAAACAATAGACGATTGGAGAGGGGAAAAGGATCAAATTGATGATATTGTTATTATTGGAGTCAATATTTAGTTGTCATAATTTACTACTTATTATACAGGACTCATAAATAATCTTTGCAAAACTCCAATCAATAAATTCATTAATTTATAGTAAGATTTTTGTATTGAAAAGTTCTTTATAATTATGTTTTATATGCAAATACAAAGAGTTTTTAATATTCTTGTTATACTGATAGTTATTATTTTTCTTGATTCCTGTGATAAGCAAGAAATACCAACGCTACCAATTGTTCAAACTGATACCATAATTGATATTACATTTAATACAGTAGTTGCAATTGGTATGATTGATGATTTGGGAACACAGGGAG
>DAOVJU010000535.1 GCA_030632095.1 Chlorobiota bacterium | reverse complement strand
CCGACATGTCTTTAATCTCATACTTATCTTTTACAGATCTTAATTTAACAACTGCTTCTGTTAATTCAACTGATGCATGCTTTTGAACTTGTGAATACGGAATGCCAATTAATTCTTCAATTTGAATTCTTCTTTGGCATCTGTATGGAGGTAAAAAATGTGTCTTGCGTCCTTGCTTTATATTTGATTTAACAAATTCAGCTAATTGCTTTAATGTTCCGGATTTTTGCACACCTATATTTTCACATTTTTCTTTCAATGCAGGTTGGTTTCCCATCCATATAATATCATCCAGGCTAATATCTTCACCAAAAACATAATCAACATCATTATCAATATCTATAATACCAACCAAATCGGGATAATCTAATCCGAAGAAATATAAAAAAGAACTATCTTGCCTGAAATGATATGTATTGGCAGAATAATTCATAGAGACTTCACTATTTCCAAAAATAATTGCAAATCCACTTTTCACCAGCTTTTTTAAACTCAGTCTTCGCTTAATATAAACATCTTTATTAAACATAATATTTTTATTTTTAATTAATTATTAAATACATAGACATTACAAAATAACATCATTTTTAGTCTTTGCAAAACTCTTTTAAAGGTTTTTTTTACTGAAAGTTTTTGCGAAAATAAATTTCCGGAAAAGCTATAATTTGAGCCCTTTAAAAATTATCAAATAAAATTGTACGAATGCCATTGTTTTGTTGTTTAAGTTTTGTATATTCGCATGTTATCAACAGGTTTTTAACAATTATTCCGTTCTTACCATGCCCTATCGTAGACTTCCCAATACTGATCTGTCAAGGATCAGAGCACTAGAGTGTGCATTAAAAAAAGGAGAAACAATTATACCTTTCAATTTGGCTTTCTCTCAATCAACATTGCAAAAAATTAAATACTTCCTTCCTACTTTTAAGGAAGCTATTGAAATGAATAAAATAGCTTATACCAGGTATAGTCAAAAAAGTGAAATTTATGCTGAAATGCAGAAAAAAGCCAAAATCTATATATCACATTTTATACAAGTTTCAAATTTTGCCATTCAGCGCGGTGATTTTTCTTCATTAACCAGGGATTATTATGGTATTGATGAAAATGACAAAAAGATCCCTCAATTAAATTCTGATAAGGACGTGTTATATTGGGGAAATAAAATAATTAAAGGAGAAGCAGATCGTGTTTCAAAAGGTTTAACATCCATGACAAATCCTACTATTGCTGTGGTGAAAGTTCATTTTGAAAAGTTTCAAAAAGCAAATAGTACACAAAAAGTTCTCTACGAAGCAAGCCAGACAGCACAAGAAAAGCTTAAAAATAAAAGAAAAGAAGCTGATGACTTAATAGTAAATATATGGAACGAGGTTGAGGATACTTTAAATAAATACCCTGTTGAAGAAAAGAGGGAACAGGCAAAAGAATATGGCCTTGTTTATGTTTACCGAAAACATGAAAAAGAATACTTCGAAAATATCACCTACAATTAACCAGGTTTTTATCCTTGTTAATAAATTCATATTTATAAATAACATAAATTAAGATTGTAATTAATACAATACTTAGTATCACGGCAGCAAACATATCTTTCTCTGCCCCAATATTTTCAATATCTGTATTAATCACGTTAATATTATATAAATAATAAAATGTAACTGCGGTTGCATTATTAATAAAGTGGGCAATTATTGGTATCCATATAGATTTGCACCAAACAAGCAAGTACCCAAAAAAAAGACCCATTAACATTCTCGGCAAAAAACTGAAAAACTGAAAATGAAATGCACTAAATAAAATGGCAGCTAATAAAATGCCAAGGTGTTGGCTTTTTGTCCATTTTATAAAAAGTTTCTGAAACATTCCCCTAAAAATAAGCTCTTCTCCTAATGAGGGTAATAAAGCAATTACAACAAGATTTGCAAAATAACCAGAAACTGAATTTACTTTAATGAAAATCTCAGTCACACGTTGTGCATTTTCTTCAGCATTTCGCATTTTATTTTCAAGCCCTGACAAAAACTCCGGCAGTTTTAAATTTGAATTAATTTCAGCTAAATAATTAATTAGGGGTAAGGCCGAGATCATTGCAATAATTACAAACACAATGGTCATATAATTACTTGAAAACTTCAGGTTAAGGAAGTTAATTGCTTTTTCACCAACGAAGTAAGAAATTATGAACGGTGGAATGATAAACAATCCTATTGTGTTTAGCCCTTGTATATATTTTAATAAATTAACATTAAATGTATTAGTAAGGTCATTATAAATGTTTGGGATCTCAGCTATTGAAATATCAATAAATGGCATAATTACTAATAATCCGAAAATGAATACTAGTATAAAAGAAACAACCATTATCAACCCCGATAATATGATTGTAAACAATGGTGATGAATTCTGAAAAACGGATCTTATCATTTTTTATTTTTTATTTTTTTTAAAATTGCTCAGCGCCTTAAGTTCACTTTAAGTACTGATTTATTACAAAATTTTTAATTTACTTTATCTTTGAGCCATAAAATTAACCAAATAATTCAGCTTTGTTTAACATTGGCAACATACAATTTCCTGATAACCCGCTCTTTCTTGCACCAATGGAAGATATATCCGATCCACCTTTCCGTTATTTATGCAAACGGTATGGTGCTGATATGATGTATACTGAATTCATTTCTTCTGAAGGATTGATAAGGGATGCAAAGAAAAGTCTGAAAAAACTCGAACTTTCCGGATACGAACGGCCTATTGGAATT
>DAOVJU010000550.1 GCA_030632095.1 Chlorobiota bacterium | reverse complement strand
TGATGGGCATATTGTTACCGAGAATATAAATAAACTATTATAATAATGTTTAAATGATAATAAAGTGAAAGATTTAACAATACCAATACCAAATGACGGAAATACTGACAGGGTTGAAGTTCAGGTTAAGGTTGGCGCAAAAAGGATACAATATGATTTTCGGGTTGAATCTTTTCCATGGTTAAGTGATGAAGATATTAATGAAGAGATAAATATCACAAAATCGTTTGAAAAAATTGATCATTTAAAGAAACTCATAAGAGAATATAACAATGGGTGGGAATTAATCCAGATTTTTACCCCACGGCCAAAAGCAAAAAATATTCAACTATTGTTCCGTCAAAAGAAAAGCGTGAAGAATAAAGGATAACAAGTATATCTAAGCCAATGTTTAAGAATTATCTGATCATAGCATTACGTAATATTAACAGGTATAAAGCAAATACCTTTATTAATATTGCCGGATTGGCCATTGGCATTACTTCATTTCTTTTTATACTGATTTATGTAGTGGATGAATTAAGTTATGATGCATATCATACGAAATCTGACAGAATTTATAGAATTAATGAAATCATTGAATCTGAAGAAGGAATAGGAGAGCGTTCAGCAAGTGTCCCTATACCTTTGGGCAACACACTTAAAAATGAATATCCTGATGAGGTTGAGAATGTTGTTCGGTTTTTCAATATGCAAAGGCCTTCATTTACCATAGAATATGATGGAAAAAAATACAATGAAGACAAATTCTTTTTTACCGATCCTTCTGTATTCAATATTTTTGATCTTAAAGTCATTGATAGTATAGACGGTAATTATCTGGACGAACCATTTGAAATTATAGTAACACAATCAATTGCTGTAAAATATTTTGGTGAAGAAGATCCACTGGGAAAGAAAATAAGATTTGAGAATTGGCATGAATATACTATTACTGGAATTATTGAAGATGTACCATATAATTCTCATTTCCGTTTTGATTTTTTAGCATCATTTTCATCAACTGATATTTACTTGCCAAAAGCAGATAAAGACTGGTATTGGAATCCGGCCTGGACATATATATTGCTACGTAAGGGTATTGAACCATCACAGCTTGAAAAGAAATTACCACAATTAGTTCAAAAATATTTTAATGAAACCATTAATAAAAGTACAATACTTGTTTTACAACCATTAAGAGATATTCATTTACGATCTCATCTTGATTACGAAATAGAATCAAACGGGAATATTGCATATATCAATATTTTTAAGGCTATTGCACTTCTTGTATTAATAATTGCATGTACTAATTTCATGAATTTGCTCACTGCATATGGTCCCCGAAGGGCACCTGAAGTCGGGGTCAGGAAAGTAGTTGGTGCTTATAATCAACAAATATCCCGACAGTTTATTGGAGAAGCAATTATTCAGGCATTTATTGCAGTATTTATATCGCTGTTTATCACAGAACTTGCTATTCCTGTATTTAATTCAATTTCAGGGAAAAGCATACAGGTATTATTTTATTTAAAACCACTTATATTATTCGGCTTAATTTTATTGGCATTAATTATCGGGGTTATTTCAGGGGCATATCCGGCATTTTATTTAGCCAAATTGAAGCCGGTAAATCTAATGAGATCTTCCAATAAAGCACATGGCCCTAAATTTGGATTAAAGCAGCTTATTGTTCTGGTTCAATTTTCGCTATCAACGTTTTTAGTGATTGCAACAATATTTGCAAACAGGCAATTAAATTTCCTTTATAATGCACCACTTGGATTTGATAATAACCATGTAATCATGGTTCCGGTTACAAGTACAAAGTTGGTTTGGTCATATGACGAATTTAAGGATAAATTGGTTCAGAATAAACATATTGTTGGTATGACAGCTATGGAAGATGTAATTGGAGTTACAAATCAGACTACTACATTCAGACTGGATGGAGTAGAAGATTTACAACAATTTTCAAGATTATTTGTTAAAAAGGACTTCATTGAAACCATGGGCATGCGGTTAATAGAAGGATTTGGATTTAAAGAACCTGATCCCGAAAAACCAAAACAAAATATCGTTATTAATAAAGAGATGGCTGATTATCTTGGATGGACACCTAAAGAAGCACTCAATAAGCAAATTTATTCTGGCAGACTTATTTTGATAATAAAAGGTGTTACAGAGAATTTTTATTTTGGATCACTTCATCAGGAAATCTCTCCCTTTATATTAATGAATCCAAGTCCTTATAAGCAGGATCATTTGATAAAATATTTAGCCATTAGAACTGATGGCAGAAAAATGAGCAAAACAATTGATTATATCAAAGAACAATGGAACGAATATGAAGATGATTTACCATTTGAATATTTTTTCCTTAAAGACGCACACAATGATCTTTACAAAACCGAAAGTAATCTTATCACATTAATATCTGCCTTTTCATTCCTGGCTATTTTTATAGCATGTTTGGGCTTATTTGGCCTTTCCGCGTATTATGCCGATCAGCGGATAAAGGAAATTGGTATTCATAAAGTGTTAGGGGCTTCGCTTGTAAAAATAATATTGCTATTATCAAAAGATTTACTTCAACTTGTATTAATATCATTTTTAATTGCCATTCCAACTGCCTATATAGTTGTAGATAATTGGTTAAGTGGATTTTCAAGTC
>DAOVJU010000284.1 GCA_030632095.1 Chlorobiota bacterium | reverse complement strand
TGATGAAATAAAATTTGATAATATTGAAGAACTTAAAAATCAATTGCAGGCAGATAAGAGAAAAATACTTAAGGTTTTTGTAAAGTGATTGATTTTCAGTGTCTTGTCCTGAATATATCATGTATGGAGTACTAGCATTATACCTCGGACATGACACAGGGTAAGGTTTATAATTCGAAAATAGTTTAATTTTTCTTTCTCACTCTTTACAGATCATAATTCAATTGGCTTAGAACCAATCATCATTGCTCCTTTTGTTGGCAAATCAATTCTTTTTATTTTTTCAAATCCTGAATTTAAAAGCCAGTCATGTATTTCATTCTCTGTATAAGTATCACCTTCGTTTGTGGCAACAAGCATATTAAGAGCAAATTCAGCGCCATATAACGGGCTTAACCTATCATTGTTCATTATAAAATCCGAGATAACAATCTGGCCGCCAGGATTTAATGAATGAAAGCATTTTTTAATTAAGTCCTGATTAGTTTCAAAAGAATTGCTGTGAATTATTGCAGAAAGAAATGCTAAATCATATCCTGAACTTATATCATCTTTGGTATAATCTCCTGATATTGTATTAATGCTTTTTTGATAACCTTCTTTTTCAATATATTTATTGGTAAGCGTGATAACATTTGGTAAATCAAAAACTGTAGCTGCTATTTCTTTTTTTGCATCAACAAAAGCCATTGAGAATGCACCTGAACCTCCGCCTATATCAATAACATAATTTACATTTGCTAAATCAATTAATCCGATTGTTTCTGTTGCCTGAGTTCTGGCCCTGTCATGCATTGCTTCAATAAAGTTTTCAAGCCATGTTTCACCTTGTTCATTGATTTCATCCCGTGTAAATGGTTTTCCTTCCTTCACTGAATTAGTTAGTCCGGACCAAAGCTCCCATAGGTTATTCGAATGTCCTAATCCTGATAAATAATCAGGTGAATAAAATACCAGGTACTTTTTGGCAAATCCTGTATTGAAATATTGATTGTTTTTTTTAATTATTAAGCCATATGCCGCGAGAACATCCAGCAACATCCTGGTTGCCCTTTTATCAGTTTTAAGAAGTATAACTATTTCATTTAATTGACCATTCGTGTTTTCGAGTTTAGTAAATAAATCCAATTCCCAGGCTGTAAGGATAATTCTGCTTTTCCTGTAAGCATTTACCTTTTGCATAAATTCATTCAGTGCAATCTCTTTCATTCCTTTTTTTCAGCAGTTTTCCCACTTATACCTTCTTCGACTTCATATTTTTTAATCTTAATAGTTTGTCGAATTTTCATGTTACCATCTTCATCAATAATGGTATCTGATTTGTTAATGATAGTATCAAGAATAAAAGTATTAGAACTCACCTCAAAATCATTATCTGCTTCTACGCTTACAATGGTTTCGATTTCAACATTTTGAGGATCAGAATCAAGATTTGTTATTGCAATACTGGGTGCAATAACCAATGCTACAACTGCCATTAATTTAATTAAAATGTTCAATGAAGGTCCTGATGTGTCCTTAAAAGGGTCTCCAACAGTATCTCCAACAACGGCGGATTTATGAAGGTCTGATCCTTTTGCGTACTTTTTACCGTTAAATTCAATACCCCGCTCGATCAATTTTTTTGCATTATCCCAGGCTCCTCCTGCATTTGCCTGGAAAATTGCCATTAATACACCAACTACTGTAACCCCTGCCAGTAAGCCTCCAAGCATTTCAGGTCCGCCAAAGAAGCCGAAAAGTGCAGGAACAACAATTGCTAATGTTCCGGGTAATAACATTTTCCTTAAAGAAGCTTGTGTAGAAATTTCAACACATTTTTGGTATTCAGCTACATCAAGAGCTGCATCAAATGTCTTTTTTTCTTCTTCAGTTGCTTTGGTGATATCTGAGTCATATTTTTTCATAATTTCTAGTGCTGCACTTAAAGCAGGTATTTCTCTGAATTGTCTGCGCACCTCTTCAATCATTGCCATGGCTGCTTTCCCAACAGCTCCGATTGCCAAAGAAGAAAAAACAAAAGGCAACATACCTCCAATGAATAGTCCTGCCATAACTTTTGGTAAGGAAATATCAATTGTGTCTATTTTGGCTTGTTGCATAAATGCTGAAAATAAAGCTAAGGCAGTCAGTGCAGCAGATGCTATTGCAAAGCCTTTTCCAATTGCAGCAGTGGTATTGCCCACTGCATCCAGTCTATCAGTTCTTTCCCTGACTTCACTTGGTAATTCAGCCATTTCTGCAATTCCGCCGGCATTATCTGCAACTGGTCCATAAGCATCAACAGCAAGCTGTATGCCTGTGTTTGCAAGCATTCCAACTGCAGCAATAGCAATTCCATATAAACCTGCAAAATAATATGAACCTAATATTGAAATTGCAATTATAATAATTGGGACAGCAGTTGATATCATGCCAACACCCAGTCCGGCTATAATATTTGTTGCTGCTCCTGTAAGTGTTTGTTTGGCAATTCCTCTGACAGGAGCAGTTCCAAGACCTGTATAATATTCTGTAATTTTTCCTACTCCAAGACCTGCAAGTAAACCAATTATTGTTGCCATAAAAACACCTATTGAAGAATAATTGAAGTTTTTGGTAGTCCAGGTTTCAGGCAGTAACCATCTGATAAGAAAAAAGGAAGCAACTATCATTAGTGCTGCTGATACAAATTGTCCTGTGTTTAAGGCTTTTTGTGGATTTCCTCCTTCTTTGACTTTTACAAAAAATGTTCCGATAACAGAAACTATTATCCCTGTGGCAGCTAAAGTTAATGGCAATATTATTGCGCCAAGATCAAAAAACTTTAATTCCTGGAAGTCTGTTACAAATATTGCACCCAGTACCATTGTTGCGATAATGGAACCAACGAATGATTCAAACAGATCAGCACCCATTCCTGCAACATCTCCAACATTATCTCCAACATTGTCAGCAATAGTAGCTGGGTTCAGAGGATGGTCTTCAGGAATTCCGGCTTCTACTTTTCCAACCAGGTCTGCACCAACATCGGCAGCTTTTGTATATATTCCTCCGCCTACACGTGCAAATAATGCTATAGAAGAAGCCCCTAAAGAAAAGCCTGTAATTACATTGATAATTGTAGCCAAGCCCCATTCAACACCTAAAACATAGTTATATAAAAGAAAAAGAAAGCTTAATCCTATAACTCCAAGAGCCACAACACCTAATCCCATAACTGAACCTCCCGCAAATGCTATTTCCAAGGCTTTATTTAAAGAAGTTCTGGCTGCATTTGTAGTTCTTACATTTGCTTTTGTAGCTATTCTCATTCCCAGGTAACCAGCTAATCCCGAACAGAATGCCCCAACTACAAATGATAAGGCTACAAATGCATTTGATTCTTCTTCGCTCCTACCTTTAAATATCAATAATAAAGCAATAGTAATCACAAAAATCATAAGAATTTTATACTCAGCTTTTAAAAAAGCCATCGCTCCATTTGCAATATTTTTTGCAATATTTGCCATCTTTTGATTTCCAACTTCCTGTTTTTTAACCCAGGCGGTTTTCCAGAATGTAAATAAAAGGCCCAGAACACCGGCTAATGGCAAGAAATAAACTAGATTGTCCATGAATTTAATCTATTTGTTAGTAATAAATCATAATGTTAATTAGAACCGCAAAAGTATAGAATTTCAAAATAAATGCAAATAATTATATACATGCATTTTTAATTTTAATTTTTTTATTAAATATTTGTTACATAAAAAAGAAGTATTACTTTTGCACACCGATCTTTGAGAATATAAAATGGTCCGTTCGTCTAGGGGCTAGGACGCCAGGTTTTCATCCTGGTAACAGGGGTTCGATTCCCCTACGGACTGCAATAATTTAATTAAATATTGATTTATGGCTACGCATCAATCAGCAAAGAAAAGAATACGACAAACAGAAAAAAGAAGAGTGCATAATAAGTATTATGCTAAAACTATGCGAAATGCACTAAAAGATTTACGCAGTGAAACTAAGAAAGAAGCAGCTATTGAAATGCTTCCAAAAGTTTCTGCTATTCTTGATAAACTTGCAAAAAGAAACATAATTCATAAAAAGAAAGCTGCAAACCTAAAATCTAAGTTAGCAAAGCATGTTAATGGTTTATAAAAAGCTTTTAAAAATGATATATAAGCCTTCCGTAAATGGAAGGCTTTTTTTGTATCTTGCCTTATAATATGAATGAATATAAAAACCTCAAAATAAAAGACTGGGCAGTTGAAGACCGGCCCAGGGAAAAGCTCCTTTCAAAAGGAATTTCAAGCCTGTCAGATGCCGAACTGGTAGCCATTTTAATTGGATCGGGAAACAACAACGAATCTGCTGTAGAACTAGCAAAAAAGATTTTAAAAAATGCACAAAATAATCTTAATGAATTAGGTAAGTTAAGTGTTTCTGATTTAAAAAAATTCAGAGGAATTGGAGAAGCCAAAGCGATAAATATTATTGCTGCCCTGGAATTAGGAAGAAGAAATAGATCTAATGATGTATTAAGCAAAACAAAAATTGAAAAAAGCAATGATATATTCAATTTATTTCACCCAAAAATAAGCCACATACCACATGAAGAATTTTGGGTTATATTCCTTAACCGGTCAAATAAAATAATTGATCAGGTTAAAATCAGCCAGGGAGGCATTTCAGGAACAGTCACCGATGTAAGAATAATTATGAAATTAGCATTGGAAAAATTATCAACATCAATCATATTAATTCATAATCACCCTTCTGGAAATGTAAATCCAAGTAAAAACGATACTGAAATAACTGAAAAATTTAAGGAAGCCGGAAAAACGATTGATATTTCCGTATTAGATCATGTAATTATTACTGAATCATCTCATTATAGTTTTGCAGATGAAGGATTACTATAAAGCATTCAATATATATCTTTTGGATAAGGAAAGGATAATTAGTATATTATCATGCTTGAAACTTATAAAGCTAATAAATTGAACAATAGGATGTTACATGTTCTTGGAGTTGAAAACTCTCTTTTTAATCAGTATATAGCTGAAATTAGAGATAAAAATATCCAGCAGGATAGTCTTCGGTTTAGACAGAATCTGGAAAGAGTAGGAGAAATTTTTGCTTATGAAATAAGTAAGACCCTGGAATTTACCGAAAGATCAATTCAAACGCCGCTTGGTATTGCAAAGATCCCGGTTTTAACCAATCAGCCGGTTTTGGCTACCATCATGCGTGCAGGGCTACCTTTACATCAGGGATTATTGAACTATTTTGATAAAGCTCAAAATGCATTTATTTCAGCATATAGAAAATATGAGAAAGA
>DAOVJU010000317.1 GCA_030632095.1 Chlorobiota bacterium | reverse complement strand
TCATTATAAACATCCCAAAGGCCGTCTTTTATCATTCCATCTATCATTTTGCCATGGCCAAGTTTTATACCCGATCTAATTCCTTCCAGGTAATGCGGAACTTGTGACATATTTTCCATTCCGCCGGCAATAACAATATCATTATCACCAAGCATAATAGTTTGTGCAGCTAACATAATTGACTTCATACCTGACGCACATACTTTATTAATTGTTGTGCATGGCACATTGTTAGGTAAACCTGCAAAAAGAGCAGCCTGTCGGGCAGGGGCCTGGCCTTCATTCGCTTGTATAACATTGCCCATGAAAACTTCATTTATATCATCAGGTTTTATTTTGGCTTTTGCAATGGCAGCTTTTATAACAATAGATCCTAATTTTGTTGCAGGAACTGTTGATAAAGATCCTCCAAAACTACCTATTGGGGTCCTTACAGCAGATACAATATAAACGTTTTTCATTGTAAACTTTTTTTGGTTAATAAAACACTCAAGATATTAAAAAAATGTGCATGTAACAAATTATGAATTATGAATTATGAATAGTGAATAGTGAAAAAGTAATGTATAAAATATGCTAATGTTTTAACAGGTTAATTTGAAAATAAACTCATAAATCAATATTAAATTTACAATAGTTAAAAATAATTCAATCTTATTTTATGTTTTATATTAGCTTATCTTTATATAAATTAGATAATTATTAGATTTGATAATTCAATAATTCAATAAAAATATAACTGTGAAACAATTTTTCAAACAACTTGGATATTTTGTAGGTAAGATTTACCGTACTATATTGTTTATTCTAACTACAGTTTTAATTATTTATTTATTTCCAACCGAGGGAAAATTCAGGTACGAATTCCAAAAAGGTAAACCATGGATGCATGCCGATTTAATTGCCCCTTTTGATTTTGCCGTAAAAAAAACAGAACAAGAGTTAAAGAATGAAAAAGATAGTATTCTTGTTGCCTATAAACCTTATTTTAAGACAGATGAGCAGGTTTTAATTAATCAGTTAAATCAATTAAGTATTGATTTTCCTGAAAGATGGAATAAATACATTAAAAGTTTAGATAAAAGGCAAATTAAACAGAAGCAACAAATAATTAATTTGAATAAAGACTATCGTGAAAACACAAATTTTATATTCATAGAAAACCTTCTGGAGTTTATTTATAAAAAGGGAATAATTGATATACCTGATAAATTGGAAACTTTGCAAAGCAATAAGGCAATAATTGTTAAGGTAAGTAATAATCTTGCAGAGGAAATTGAAATTTCGGATGTATTTTCTCAAAAAACTGCTTACCAGTTTACAATTCAAAAACTAAATGATCATAAAGATGATTTAGGTATGGATATTATAATCGATATTGATTTCATTAGAAGCTTACGTATTGACAATTATATTTATCCAAACTTATTTTATAATGAGGAAACATCTCTTGCTGCGCAACAGCGAATGTTAGAAAATGTATCGGAAACAAGAGGAATGGTTCAGAAGGGTGAACGAATAATATCAAAAGGAGATGTTGTTAATACTAAAAAACATCGGATACTTGTTTCGCTGAAGCAGGAATATGAAACATCACTTGGCTCTTCAACCAATTATTATTGGATACTAACTGGTCAGATACTATTTGTTGCCTTGTCAATACTTGTTTTATTTCTTTTCTTGTACAATTTTAGAAGAGAGATACTTCAGGATAGTTTAAAAACTACTTTTATTTTAGTTTTATTTGCGGTAACAATTGCCACCGCGATACTCGGATTAAAAATTGATACTTTAAGCTTATATCTTATTCCATTTACTATACTTCCAATTATTATACGCACATTTTATGATGCCCGGTTAGCTTTATTTATACATATTGTTACCATTTTATTGATTGGATTTGTGGCTCCTAACGGATTTGAATTTGTTTTTATTCAGTTTATTGCAGGTATTGTAGCCATTTTCACCTTAGTGAAGATGCACAGGAGAGGCCAGTTATTTCTTGCAGCAGGATTAGTTTTTGTGACGTATGTTACAGTTTATTTTGGATTGGCAATAATGCACGAAGGAGATATATACAAGATTGAATATAGCAAATTCGTATTATTTGCAGGAAACAGTTTATTACTTTTATCTTCCTATCCGTTAATATGGTTGTTCGAGAAAGTGTTTGGTTTTTTATCGGATGTAACCCTTTTGGAATTGTCAGATACAAATCAGCCTTTATTGCGTGAGCTTGCAGAAAAAACACCGGGAACTTTTCAGCACTCTTTACAAGTTGCAAATTTGGCCGAAGAAGCAATTATAAAAATCGGGGGAAATCCATTACTTATTAGAACAGGAGCCTTGTATCATGATATTGGTAAAATATTAAATCCTGAATATTTCATTGAAAATCAGGGGCATGGTAAAAACCCACACGATGCCCTGGAATTTGATGAAAGCGCTAAAATAATCATTAGCCATGTTGAAAAAGGAGTAGAGCGGGCAAAAAGGAGGAATTTACCAGTTCCGGTTATTGATTTTATCCGTACTCATCATGGTACCAGTAAAGTACAATATTTTTATCGTTCGTACATTAACAAATATCCTGAAGAAGAAGTCAATGCTGCAAAATTTACTTATTCAGGGCCAACGCCATTTACAAAAGAAACAGCAGTGTTAATGATGGCCGATTCTGTTGAAGCAGCTTCAAGAAGTTTGAAAACGGTAACTGAAGATAATTTAGATGAACTGGTAGATAAAATAATTGATTATCAGATAAAGGAAAACCAGTTGGCAGAAGCACCTGTTACTTTTAAGGACATTTCTGATATAAAAAGTATATTCAAGATGAAACTGAAAAACATATATCATGCCCGAATTGAGTATCCTGAAGAAGTGAAACAAGAAGAAACCTGATATAATGTCAAAAGTATGATGTCAAAAGTCAAATGTATCATGTTTTTGTTTTGAGGATAAACTGATTAAGTTATTTCAATTATAAAGTAAATAATACATGTTAATTAATTCATCATCTATCTGAAATATTTTTTCTCATTGAAAATATATTTATTTAGTCTTCAATCTAAACATTTGACATGATATCTTTGACATCCTTCGGTCGCCATAGGCTTGCCGAAGGCGATGCTGACATTTGACCTGTTATTAATCTTTTTGCTTAAGTATAAGTTTTACATTATCAGCTTTTGAAATTGATTTGTAAAAATTTCTTAATTCTGAATATTCCTCTGGTTTAAATTTTCCCGGGTTATATTTTACTTCCCTGATATATGTAATTGTATTATCATTTTGTGTGGTTAACGATAAATAAGTTCCAAATTGTGATTCAATGGATACCGTATCAGGTAAAAATTCAATACTATGACTTTCCGGGATAAGGTAGCTTATAGAATCTATATCATAATATCCCCGTTTTATAAAAACCGGGGTTTTTCGGTCTTTAACTTCTTTTGGGATATATGTCCATTTGTTCATTAAATTAAGAGGCACAAACAAACGTTCACCAACTCTGGAGGCATACTGATTAAGTTTTAAAGATGCTTTTAATTCCAACTCAGGGATCCTGTCCCTTTTTTCATGGAAAGAAAACTTCTCTATTTTAATGTTCTCAATATCTATTTTTTCATAAAGCTCTTTTTTCTGGTCCTCAGTCCCTTCATATAACAAGTGACTTAAATTATCGTATTGAAGCCCTGACATTTTCGAACTAAAAGAGCAATTTCCACTACCATCATTATTTATAGTTACTTGTGCATTATTTATTTGCTTATTTTGATCTTGCGTATAAACAGTTGTGTGTGCTAATTCTCCACCAGTTTCTTTAATGATCAGTACATCCCTGTCGTCAGTAAAGTCGCTTAGATATCCGAAAGGAATTCTTTGGCTGGTACATTCCAACCAGATGGTATCACTTTCATTGGGCACACATAATATTGCATGATTGAATTGATTATTAGAGAATTCTTTAATAAGCTCTTCAGAGTTTTCTCCTGCATTTACCAATGTATAGTATGACTTTATTCCTAATGCATCTAGCATAGACTTTGTGTAATTACTCAATGCTTTGCAATCACCATATCCTAACCTGTTAACTGTTTCAGCTGGGAAAGGTTGCCAGCCTCCTATGCCAATTTGAATACTTACATAGCGAACTTTATCCTGTAAATAATTATAAATTATTATAATTTTTTCTTCTTCATTTTCAGCATTTTGAGTAAGATCTTTTAGTTTAAGAATTGTTTCTTCATTTAAAATGTTTTTATTCTCATTAAGTTTATTTATCCAGTGTCCAAAATTATTCCAGTTTTCCAAATCCCCTTCATATCCTTCAATACTAAAATCTGAAGGGGCCAAAATCACTTGCGGAAGAAATTCTAATGGTGGAGGACTATAAGGCTCTTCTTTTATACAAGCAATATTTGTAGAATCCCATCTATATATTATTTGGTTTTTTATTTTGCTTATGTCGGGTACTGTTTTTATATTCTTATTATGGAATCTTAACTTATAATCCCCTGGAGTGATAACCTTAAATGATGTTTTTTCTGTTGATATATTATAATCTTCATAAATAATCCAGGATGGTAAATTCAAATAACCTTTTAAATTGATTTTGTAATTGTATTCTACTGTAAAAGGTGTTGTCAATACTTCAGGATCAATATATTTTACCCTGGTTTTTTCATACAATGTATAACCTGAAATGGCACTATAATTTCTTATATCATCCTTAGGGATTCTTTTTATTTTATTTCCAAATTCATCATAACAAGTAGCTGAAATATTACTTACTCTAATAAATTCATTATAAAATTGGATAAACCTGGAATGCTCAATTCCATTTTTATTAACGATTGTTACAGCATATTTAACTTCATAAAAAGCATTGTTTCTATCCTTTATATTAAGCACTACATCATTAGTTCTTACTACCACTTTTGCATTTTCTAATA
>DAOVJU010000461.1 GCA_030632095.1 Chlorobiota bacterium | reverse complement strand
TTTATCATTTTTGAAAAAATTGGTAATAATAGCCCGGAAAACATTAAACCATACATAGTAGCAGCAACAAGAATCCTAAATGCCTGTGCATAAATTCCGGCTTGTTCTTTTCCATCTATCAGAAGCCTTTCAATAAAAACAGAATCGTTATAGGTATAAAAAATCATTAAAAGGGTTAATAAAGCATATAATCTGCTTTGTTTTAAAATGACTATAAAAAATTTCCTGTCAAACTTTAATTTAACCGTTTCTGATTTTGATAAAACAATCAAAAAGGTAATAACAACAGTTATAGCATATGAAATTGTCTGCGCAAAAACAAACCATTCGATACGAAACCTGGTTTCTGTAATATTACCCCATATCAAAATCCCACAAATAAATATCATCAGAATTCTATCAAGAATTGAAATAATACTATCTGTTTTAAAATAATGCAAACCACTAATATTCGAGCGTAAATACAGTATGAATGAAGCAAGAAATTGATTAAATGCAAGAAATAGCAATAATTCTATTTGTTGCTTATCATAGTTTATTATGATGGCAACTAAAAGGGTTATAATTAAATAGACAATTGCTAAAACAAATCTCAAAACTACAATGTTCGACAAATACTTGGTTAAAAGTTGATTATGTTGAGCAATGTTCCTGTTATTATAATTTGTAATACCAAGGTCGAGTAAAATGTTTAGAATTAAAGAAAAATTGAATAAGGAGAAATAAAAACCATACTGTTCTGCACCAACTATATTTTGTACAGTTCTATCAATACCAAAAATATAAAAAGGTTTTACAAGTAAATTAAGAAAAAGAAGCAGTGCCAGATTTGTTACGAACTTTCGCCTCAAAATAATATTAATTTTAATTCACAGTATCACTGAAAAATATAATACAATGAATTGTTAAACAATGCATGCAAATATCTAAAAAAACATGGTAATAAAGAACAGAGCTTCCTAAATTCATAATTTAAAATTTCCAGAGCCTCTTTTCTTAGCATCTTCTTCTCTCACATCATCCTGCCAACCTGAGCTTACGTTATCCCTTGAATCAAATCGTTTAACATATGGTTTAATATCAATTAACGGGGTTTTATCTAAAACATCAAGGTCTTTAACATAAATTATATTTTCTTCAATTCTCACAAGCCTGACTAAACTCATGCCCAGTTTATTTGGCCGGTGTGGAGCCCTTGTAGCAAAAACACCATGTATCTTATCCTCAAGAAATGGTTTTAATAAAAGTTTAGTTTTAACTGATTGATTGAAATGATAAAAAATATAAATATGCGAAAATGCCTGAAGGTCCTTTAAACCATCAATAAATTCAGCATTAACAACAATTCTCCCCTCAATTCCCTGAGCATAAACCGGTTGAATAGGTGTTTGATTTTGGTCGGTATGTGGAGAAAGAATTGTACCAATTGGCTTAAAAATTATTTGATCTTCTTTCATAGTCAGTAAATTATTACAATAAATGTTATTAAAACTAAATAAATCGAGTAATTGACTAATTTAGCCATTTTTTAGAAACTGAATATAAACCGGAAAAAATTATTGAAATGAAAAACCAAATAGCAATAAATTTAATCTTAATTGTCTTTATGATGTCTTGCACCAATGCTGAGAAAACAGTTGATAAAAATCCATTTTTTGCTGAATATAATACACCTTTCAACTCACCGGATTTTTCAAAGATAAAAAATGAACATTACATACCTGCATATATTACAGGAATTAAAGAACAACAAAAAGAAATTGAAGCAATAATAAGAAACAATGAAATACCAGGTTTTGAAAATACTGTTGAAGCACTTGAACAAAGTGGAATGTTGTTGCAAAAAGTAAAAGATGTATTTGATAATATTACTTCTTCTTTAACAAACGATGAAATTCAGAAAATAGCAAAAGAAGTTGCTCCTTTAACATCAAAAAACAGGGATGATATTATGTTGAATGCTGCTTTATTCAAGCGAATAAAAACAGTTTATGATCAAAAAGAAAACCTTGACCTGAATAAAGAGGAACTTAAACTTCTTGAAGAAACATACAAAAAATTTGTCCGTGGTGGAGCAAATCTGGATGATGAAAACAAAGAAAAACTCAGAAAAATTAACAGTGAACTACCTGTTTTGTCTTTGGAATTTGGTGAAAACCAATTAGCTGAAACAAATGATTTTTTATTGATGATTGATAATGAAGAAGACTTAGCCGGTATACCTGAAGCCATAAGAAATAGTGCTTTAGAAACAGGTAATGAAACAGGCAATGAAGGGAAATGGGTATTTACATTACATAAACCTAGTTTAATCCCATTTATTCAGTATGCTGAAAACCGGGAATTACGCGAAAAAATCTTCAAAGCATACATTAACAGGGGCAATAATGATAATGAGCATGACAATAAGGCTATTATTAATAAAATGGTGAATTTAAGGTTGCAAAAAGCCAACATGTTAGGTTTTAATACTTATGCAGAATATATACTGGATAAAAACATGGCAAAAAAACCTGAAAATGTTTATAATCTTTTAAATCAATTAATTGAAGCTTCGTTACCAATTGCAAAAAAAGAAGCTAAAGAATTACAAAAAATGATTCATGACGAAGGGTTTAATTTTAAACTGGAAGCATGTGATTGGTGGTATTATGCTGAAAAATTGAAAAAAGCAAAATATGATTTAAACGATGAAATATTAAGGCCTTACTTTGAATTAGAAAATGTAAAACAAGGAATGTTCCAGGTTATAAATAATTTATTTGGATTAAAATTTATTGAACGTGATGATATTCCTAAGTATCACCCGGAAGTCCAGGTTTTTGAAGTACTGGAAGCAGATGGAACACACATTGGATTATTATTCATGGACTTTTATCCACGGGCCAGTAAACGAGCAGGTGCATGGATGGAATCATACCGTAAGCAGATGATGAAAGATGGAAAGAACACAACTCCAATAATTACAACTGTTTTCAATTTCACTAAACCTGCCGGTGATATGCCTGCCTTATTAACTTTTGATGAAGTAACCACTATGTATCATGAATTAGGACATGCATTGCACGGCTTACTTTCAAAATGTACATATCATTCTTTATCCGGCACAAGTGTACCCAGGGATTTTGTTGAACTTCCCTCACAAATTATGGAAAACTGGGCTACAGAACCAGAAGTATTAAAATTATATGCAAGACATTATAAAACAGGCGAAATAATTCCGGATGAATTAATCGACAAGATCGTTAAAAGCGGCCATTTTAACCAGGGATTTGTGCTGGTAGAATATCTTTCAGCATCATTCCTTGATATGGATTGGCATACTATTTCAGAAGCCAAAGAATTTGATGTTAATGAATTTGAAAAGAATTCAATGGAAAAAATTGGCTTAATTCCGGAAATTGTAGTACGATATCGCAGCCCTTATTTTGCTCATGTTTTTAAAGGTGGATATTCAGCGGGGTATTACGGCTATATGTGGGCTGAACAATTAGATGCTGATGCCTTTGAAGCTTTCAAAGAAACAAGTTTATTTGATCAGGAAACGGCAACATCATTTAGAAAAAATATTCTT
>DAOVJU010000014.1 GCA_030632095.1 Chlorobiota bacterium | reverse complement strand
TTTTAAATTCAACCTTTCGCAATGTGTACAACGGTAGCACTGTGAACTGTTGGTGATTTTAACACTGTCGTTTTTAAGTTCGCAATCATTTTCAAATATACTTTTTCTTATCCAGATAACCATCAAATAGCCTATGTGCCATAGCGCATGTATGTGCCTTGTACTTTCATTACAGAAATTGTGTGCCTTTATGTTTTTACTTTTTATAAAACATAATTCTGCAAAAATGTAACTTTTTAAAGCTTTGTTCGTCTTTTTTTCAGAAATTAGTACCAATCTTAAAATAGAATTATGAACAAATTTTATATTTTTTTGCCGGTTGTTTTATTAGTTGCCAGCAATTCACTCTATTCGCAAGAATATTTCCAACAGGAAGTAAATTACAAAATTGATGTAAAACTTAATGATAAAGTACATGAATTTTCGGCTTATGAGACAGTTGAATATATAAATAATTCGCCTGACGAATTAGAATTTATATACTTTCATCTCTGGCCAAATGCATATAGTAATAATGAAACAGCATTGGCAAAGCAAAAACTGGAAAGTCGCTGGAGTAGATTATTCAAAGATGAAGAATTAAGAGGTTATATTGATTCTCTTGATTTTAAGGTTAATAACGAAAAAGTAAATTGGGAATACGATAAGGAGCATATTGATATTTGCAAAATCATTTTGGATAAACCACTTAAACCGGGCGAAAAGATTATAATTTCCACTCCTTTTCATGTAAAAATCCCAAAAGGTGTAACTTCTCGTCTCGGACATATCGGGGAGTCATATCAAATATCTCAATGGCATCCCAAACCTGCAGTTTATGATAAATACGGATGGCATCAAATGCCATATTTGAATTTTGGTGAATTTTATTCAGAATTTGGCTCGTTTGACGTATCTATTACGCTTCCGAAAAATTATATTGTTGGAGCAACCGGAGATTTACAAAATCCGAAGGAAATTGAATGGCTTACTAAATTAGCTGAACAAACAGCAAAAATAGATTCATTTGACAGAACAGATAACTCTTTTCCGGAATCTTCCGAAGAATTTAAAACTATTCGCTATAAGCAAAATAAAATTCATGATTTTGCATGGTTTGCCGATAAACGATTCAATGTATTGAAAGGGGAAAGAAAAATGCCCGCATCAGGGAGAAAAGTTACAACCTGGGCAATGTTTTTGAATAACCAGGCTTATTTATGGAAGAATTCTTTAGAATATATAGGCGATGCACTTCATTATTATTCTTTATATGCCGGAGATTATCCCTATAATAATTGCACGGCAGTACATTCTGCATTAACTGCCGGAGGCGGTATGGAATATCCTAACATAACAGTTGTTGGTAATGCTCAAACAGGCAGGTATTTAGAAATGGTTATAATACATGAAGTAGGACATAATTGGTTTTACGGAATTTTGGGATTTAATGAACGGGAACATCCCTGGTTAGACGAAGGAATAAACACTTTTTGCGAAGCTCGCTATATGAGTGATAAATATGGAGAACAGGACGGTGCCTACAATTTGTTGGGTATGGATAAGCTTTCTAAATTCTTCGAAATTGATGAATTAAGATATAATAGATTTGGTGAAATATTTTATTTAAGAGCTGCTCGTTGTAATATTGATCAACAGGCATCGCTACATTCTACAATATATACTGAGTGGAATTATGGTGACATTATTTATCGAAAAGTTCCGGAAGTTTTAGAATATCTTATGGCTTATTTAGGCGAAGAAAAATTTAATGAAATTTTAAAGTCTTTCTATGAAGAATGGAAATATAAGCATCCTTATCCTGTAGATGTCAGAAAAGCTTTTGAAGAAGGAACGGGAGAAGATTTAAATTGGCTGTTTGATGATTTAATGCAAACAACTAAAAAACAGGATTATAAATTTACCGGAGTTAGTAAATCAGGATTCACACTAAAAAATAATGAAAAAAATACAAGGGCCTGTGTACATTACTGCATACAAAAACAACGAAATCATATTCAATAAATGGTACCAGGGATTTAACGGGGAAAAGAAATTTGAAGTCGATTTGAGTTCTGCTGACAAATTGGTAATTGACCCCGATGGCTATATGCCTGAATTTATTCGTGCTAATGATATAATTCGAACAAAGGGTATTTTTAAAAAAACCGAACCTCTGCGTTTTAGGTTCGCCGGAGCTTTTGAGAATAACGAAAAAACTCAAATTAACTTTATTCCTGCATTTGGGTGGAATAATTATAACAAATCCATGCTAGGGCTTGCTTTTTACCAATCTATTGTTCCGCGAAGTAAGTTTGAATATCAGGTAATGCCAATGTATTCATTTGGCACGAATGACATTGCCGGTTCAGCAAATATTGCATACAATATAATGCCCTACAATTCAAATATTCAAAATCTGAAACTTAAAGCATCAGGAATGCAATATGCTTACAATAATTCTCAAGGCGATAATTTTCAGCGGTATAAATTTGAGGCAAATTTTAAATTCAAAAATAAAATTGCAAGAAGTAAAGTGGATAATAATTTGATCATTAATACAATACTTGCAAGTAAGCCGGAAGATATTCTTATCGGTAATTCTCCTGACTTAAATCAATATTATAATTTAATTTTTTCGCATAATTGTTGGAGAACATTTTATCCTTATAGCATATCAGCAGGTGCTCAAATTAATAAGGACTTCGTAAAAAGTAATATTGAAGCGACATATAAAATTGTTTTTGCAAAAAAGAAATCCGTTAATTTCAGATTATATGCCGGAACATTCCTATATAAAACAGATAATTTATCGCCTGTTTATGATATAAATTTAAGCGGCACATCAGGAGTTGAAGATTATACTTATGAGGGTGCTTTTTTTGGCAGATATGAAAGCCCTGAAGGAGATAGCTTCGTTTCAAGACAATTTATCCCTAACGAAGGAGCTTTTACTACATATACATCTCATGGAAAAACTGATGAATGGTTAGTTTCGCTAAATATTTGCTCGGCACTTCCTTATTTACCAAAAATAATACCTCTAAAAATTTATGCTAATGCTGCTGTTTTCGGAAATACACAAGCTGTTCCGGGATATACTGATTTAGATAATTATGCATGGGAAGCCGGAATTAAATTATCATTAGCAAATAGTAATATTCAGGTTTTTGTACCATTAGTAAATTCTAAAGATTTAAAAAATATCTCGGGAGATATTCATTCAAACTTTTCTGAAAACATTAGATTCTCAATTAACCTGAATGTTTTTAATCCGCCTGGTATACTTGAAAATGGAATTTAACATACTCTTTTCTATTTCAGCATATTTCTATGGAGAGTATATATATTCTTATTCTTTTGGTTTCAATTTATTACTAATTTCCATTTCTTGCATTTCTGTTTAATTTTGCTCTAAAACCCTTATTGAGCATAGCCTTTGTTATATTTGGTTTGGCAGGTTAATACCTGCTGAGTATCATATTTGTCTTAAAATTGTATCATTTTTTAAAGCATAAATTTAGATTATAATCTCCAGTAGTATGGATCTTAATTTTATCACCTAAAATATTGTATTTTTCTGATTTATTTAAATTATCAAGAAATATACTTTCCCAGTCTATTTCTTCAACAGGACCACACTGCATTTCTGTCATTAAAATACTATCAATACATAAATCACCATTATTAGAATTAGAATAATAACCTTTTCCTGAATTACAAGAGCTATAAATCCAAACAAGAGAAGAGTCTGTAAATTCTATGTACATTTCTTTAATATTATCAGGTATAATTAGTATATCAGAATTACTATTATTTTCAAGACTTTCTAATATCCAATTATTTTCTATAGTCAAATCCAGTAAAAAATCATTATTATCTTCTTTTTCACACGAATAATTTAATCCTATGCAACAGAATGCTATTAAAAAAATAATGCTTTTCATATCAAGCTTTTTATAAGTTTTTTTTAAATTACTATCTTATTATATACTATATGATACATTTTATTTCAATTTAGTTGCATATATTTTTTTCCCAAATTAAATATATAAAACCTATTCAAAATCCATAGGCAAACATTATCAAATGATTTAGTCCAACATTTGCTTCAAACCAGGCTCTGCGAGCCGTTTGAAGCTTATTTATTAGCGGCTGTACTTATTGTTTTTCTGTTTTTCGTGGTTGAACATGTCCCCAATTTTCGCCTCGCTTTATCCTTGTAACCTGCATTTCACTTATACAAAACATCTTTGCTATCTTAGATTGAACTACTCCTCTTTCTAACATTGATTTTAAAAGCATTATGTCTGATTCATTTAATTTGCTATTGCTCATAGCTCTTGGAATTTTAGAATCATGATATTTTTGTTTAGCAAATTCACGATGCTTTTTAACTAATGTTTCTTTCGTATGCCACTCAAGATTTGAAACATGGTTATTTGTCAAATTTTCATCCAAATGTGTTACATAAATATGCTTATCAGAAGGTTTTGAAATCAATATTTCGGCTACTAATTTATGTACATAAATTTTACGCCTAAACTTATCCATATGTAACGTAATATGTTTAAATCCATTAATTTCAGAACATTTTAATATCTGTCCATCTTTTTTATTATAGGCAAATGATTTTATCCGACCGTAGTTGCTTACTTGATAACGATTATTACAATTAGGGACTACCCGCCAAACCTCATCATCAATCTTTCTAAGTTTACGTTGTTTTTTAATCATCAATATGAATATTTTGTTGCAAAATTACAAAATTTTGTCACTTCAAATCCACTAAGTCTATCAATTAAATATAAATCCAATATCAATAAATCTATTTTGTTGTTGTTTTTTACCAAATCAATTATCTCAGAACCTTTTTAACAGCTTATAAAATAGCCAATGAACACAAATACACCTGAATCAATATATAATTTGAATCTTCATGTTCGATTTCTATGAGGGTTTTATTTCCCAAGATTCCGCTGTTCATTCGTGTGAATTTGTGTTGCCACTAACGATTGGGCTATGCTTCAGTAAGGTATTTCATGGCTTTTTCGTTACAGTTTATTAATAATTTTTATTTCTTGCATTTCAGTTCAATTTTGCTCTAAAACCCGTATTAAGTATAGCCTTTGATGTTACCGACTGGCAATTATTCATTAATTTTTTCGTCAATTTGCTCCAACAGTTTTTTAACAGGTTCAAAATATGGTAATACTCTATCTTTGTCAAAGTCAAACAGGTCATCATAATCTCCTTTTTGTCTCCATGTAAATAGCTATGAATACATTTTTCTTTGTCCCTCAAAATAATTGCATCGTCAAGAGTGTCCCATGCGCGGTCTATACGATATTTTATCAAATCCTTTTTTGATCCTTTCATTTTATCCTAATCCCTTCATTTTGTATGTTTTCATATAACGGAGTCGAAGAATGATTTTTATTCCAATCATTTTTTGCTTACTCATATTACAAAAATAATCATTTTCTGAAAAGTCTGTTAATTAGTAGATTTTTTTTGCTTGGCGGTAACGATGATTTAAAGCTCAATTGAGCGTGGAATTTGAAGGGATATTACAAAAAAAAAGAGGTAGCGGGTAATTTTACCTACTGCCTCTTTTTTTGGCTCAACTGAGCCTTAAATCCTATGATGTTATGTGCATTTAATCGTATCTTGAATAATAAGCGTACATTTGCCGGCAAGTAATTAATCAGTGTAATAAACAAAATAAATTTGAGCGTGATTTAAGGATATAGTGTATTAGCAGGATTTTGGTTTTAGGAGTTGGGTGTTAGGTTATTCCCAAAACCTAAAGCCCTACAACTATTAACACTTATGTTTTTTTATAATCAATAATCAATTTAAAACAATGATTGAGATTGGAAAATACACAAAACTATCTGTAGCAAAGCAGGTAAATATGGGCTACCTGCTAAATAACAAGCAAGGTGAAGAAATATTACTACCAAATAATTTTGTGCCTGAAAATATTCAGACAGGGGATAAGTTAAAAGTATTTGCTTACAAAAATTCAAGAAACGAAATTGTTGCTACTACACAAAAGCCAAATATTATACTAAATGAATTTGCTTTTTTAGAAGTAAAGTCGAATACGGAACATGGTACCTTTCTGGACTGGGGTTTGGATAAAGATTTATTTGTCCCGTTTAGTGAACAAACCAGCAAAATGAAAGAAGGTAACTGGTATTTGGTTTACCTGTATTTTGATAAAAAATCAGAACGATTAGCTGCAACAACCAAAACCAACAAATTTATCGAAAGTGTAAATGTTGATTTAAAAACAGGAGAGGAGGTCGCAATTTTAATAACTGAAAAAAAAGAACTTGGTTATTCTGTAATAATAGATAACCGGTACAAAGGAATGGTATATAATAATGAAATTTTCAGGGTAATAAATCCTGGAGATAAAATGAATGGCTTTGTGAAAAATGTACGTGAAGACGGGAAGGTGGATGTAAGTATACAGCGCTTAGGTTACAAAAACATAGAGCCAGACGCCGAAAAAATAGTAGAAAAACTAAAAGAAAACGATGGGGTTCTTTATTTGAATGACAAAAGTGAACCTGAAGATATCCAATTCGCATTGCAGATGAGTAAAAAAGCCTTTAAGCGAGCCGTTGGTAATTTGTTTAAGCAGAATATTATACGGATTAAAGATGATGGGATTTATTTGAGATAAAACTATCCTAAGTTAAGTTCTACCTTTCTATTCCCATGGGAACAAAAAAGTAGAACTTAAATAGGTGTAAATATTTATTTAATAAGATTATCTGGAAGGCTTACTATCAAATTTTCTCCTTGTTTTAACATCTATAATCTTTCCGTCCGGATCAAGGGTTAAATTTGCAACAAATTTTTCGGTTGTCAAATATCCGTTATTATAACACCAGTCAGCACATAAAAAGCCATCCTGGTTTAATTCATATTCAATGGTCATGGTTGGATAAGTACCAAAATCAAATGATCCTGAACCATAAATAGTATAAGAATATTCAACTTCACCATATAGGGTAGTTAAGTAATCTTGTTCTGGTATATTCAATGTACCATCATTCAAATTTATATCGATAACAACATAATTACTATCGATTACCTCTTCACCCCAGAAATTTAGCAGCCAACCGAATCCTAATCCTATAACTTCTAATTGGTTATTATTAATAGCTGTAACAACCTGGCTTAGTTCACCTGGAGTATAAACTGTTTCAGCATCTATTCCTTGCCATGCACCAACAAGTTCATCTATTCCACCTCCTTCATTGGTTGTAAATTGTAATTCATCGCCGTAGCCTATTCCAGCATAATTAGTAGCATATGCTTTTACATAATATACAGTTGCAGGTGATAATCCAGTAATTAAACTGGTAAATGATTCATTGCCATATCCTTCAGATGTATTATTATCATTATATGTTGGAGACGGACTTGTACTCCAGCAAACACCTTTGTACCAGACAGGGTGAAGTTTGTTATCAATGTTTTCTCCTCCTGATAAAGCGCTATAATTATATATATTTGTTATTGCGGTGGTTAATAAAACAGGTATATCTCCTTGATCTGCTTCGGTAATATCCAGGAAAATATTTCCTTCTTCCATGGTTTTTCCCACAATTGTTCCATCTTCATTTCTAAACACAAATGCAATTTTTTGTATGGTTTCATTTACAGGACAACTAAAATACCATAGAATATTTGGGCCTATTGTTAATGTATAAGTATCAGATAATCCCTTAGTCATTTTTAAATACGATAAATTTTCATTCCATTCTGCAAGAACATATCTCCAATCAGAAGAGTCTGATGATTGATCAGTAATCAACCCGGCATGTGCATACACATCACCTGTATATCCCATTAATGCCTGATTCCCTTGTTTTGCATTAAATGTGATTGTAATTTCATCAATAGCAGTTGGTGATTCCAGACTAGATACCACAATTGGAACATTATCCAATGTTATTATATATATCTCATCACCGAATATAGTATAATCACCTATAGTAGCATATGCTCTTATTAAGTATGTGGTATTTGCTTGCAAGCCTGTAATTTCAGAAACAAAATCAGTATCACTACTAATACTTCCCAGTTCAGTTTTTGTTGTTAAATCAGTTGAAAAAGACTGACCCGAAGTATACCAGATATGCCCATGTTGACTAATATTGGTTCCGCTAACATTTGCAAGTGATCCCTTAATTTTAGCACTGTTTTTAGTTACTTGTTCTGCAGTACCAGAAGATATATAGATTCCATCACCAACTGTAATGTCCTGAGTTATAACATTATTACTTCCTTCATTTGATGCAGTTAATTGAACAGTAAATGTTCCAGTTTCCTGATAAACATGTTTAGGTGTCTTCTCAATAGAAGTTGTTCCATCTCCAAAATCCCATAAATATGTATTGGCGTTCTCTGAGCAATTTGCGAACTGAACTAAAATACTTTCTTTCGGATTTTCCGGTGAATACGTAAAACAAGCTGTTGGGTCAGTTTGACTTTCTTGAGGTTCTTCACATGAATTTACTATCAAAAATGGTATTAATATCAAAAAATATAATTTTTTCATAATAAAATGATTATTAGTAAAAAGTTTAAATAATAATTAAAAATTCTTAATCAACATTTTTTCCAACACAAAATAAAATTCTCGCGGCCCCGATCCAGCAGTATAATAGCCATGCGTCATAATCAATTGATGTTTATCGTTTACATTATCAGGTATAACATAATTGCTATTGGCGCAATCAACATTGGATAATTCATCCGGATTTAATTCGCAAGTTGTCAGGAGTTGACCATTCAAAGTTTGTGTAACACCATCCCACTCGGCAGGATAAGTAATTGTTCCATCTTCAGCAATCTGGAAATACAATTGGTTGTCGATCCAACCGGCAGGATAACCCCAGTCAGACCAGACATAAGTAGTTTCGTTAACTTGTTCAATTAATGCAGTATATCCAACCTGAAAGGTATCCGTTAAAACACCAATTCTATAGTAATCACCATGAATAATTGTATAAATTCCTTCAATAATTAGATCAGGAGTTGCTTTAATAGTAACACCTTCTGATTCATTATCATCTGAGTCAATGGTTTTAACTGTAAATGTATATTCCGTACCATTAGTCAGTCCTGTAATTGTATCTTCAGTTGTTCCTTTGTCTATATATATTGGTGTATCACCATCAGGACTATAAGTGATTTTTACTTTTGCAAAATCAGCATTGGCAGGTTCAACCCATTGTAGGAATACTTTTTCATTCATGGATGTTATTCTGAGATCAGTAACATCATACGGAGAACTAATATCACTTGGTGTAGCTGAAATTGAAACACCATTTGTTTTTTCATCATTAGCGTAAACAGCTATTAATGTAAATGTATATTCAGTGTCATTTGTGAGGTTGGTAACCAAAATATTTGTTGTCCCGCCAGGAATTGTTCTGGTAGAATCATTTCCTGGAATATAAGAAAGTTCTACATGATTAAAACTGCTATCTGAAGGTTCAGTCCAATTCAATAAAACATTTTTATCACCAGGAGATGCAGTTAAATTTGAAATTTCAGAAATAATAGTGATTTCATTGATTTCATTTTCTTCTTCTTCACAACTTATAACACATGTAAGCAATAGTATTGTAGCTGGAATTAAATAAAATAGTTTTTTCATAGCCTAAATAAATCTTAAGTTAATAATTAAGTATAAAAATAGTAAATATTTAATAAATAGCATTTAACTTTCCTTATTAAAAAACACCTGGTAATAATTCAATCCTGATTCTGCATCGTAGCCACGCTTAATATATTCACGCTTACCATGTACATAAATATGAAAATTTTTGTCCAATTTAATTACACTGCGCATTCTACGAGCTTGCTTTTTAAATGCTGCTCCTGATATTTCAAATGAATCGGAGATGTTCAAATCATAGTCATTTACAAATTCCTGTTTGTAGTTTTTAAATGAATCGATAATTTGAGGTTCCTGCATTACTTCCTCAGCATATTCATTCATGTCAAAACTTTCCTTTTCTTTTAAATATTGAACAGATTTATTTAGTAAATCAGCCTGATCGGCGCGATCAATTTCAAATTCTTCCGGTAGCTTATTCATGACAAAATTTTTACACATGCTCATTACATTTTCAGTAAAGAAATATTTATCCTCACGTGCCATTACTTTTAAGAAATCGTCCATCCAGTAAGCAGCTTCAGCTCCTTTGCTCAAATTGTCAACCGTTGCAATAAGAAAGCCATTTTCTTTTTCTGTATTGAAAATCAGACAACCTTTATCCAGTTTGTTTATATTAATTCCATCATCGCTTTCAATAGTAAAATTATCTCCAGTAGTATAAATTTTAAGAAAGGTTTCCTTTGATTCTGATTTAAAAAGTCCCACGGCATCTACAGTTTCTCCATCAACAATAAAATCCTTAAAATAAGCGACATAAAACTCTCCACCCTTTATTTTCGGGTGAACCGATTTTTCATATAAATGCTTTGCAAGATTAATTGACTGCTCAAACAATTCACTTTTATTCTCAAATATCTCTGAAACGAAGGTGTAAACTTCATTAAGGTTAATATCGCTTTCATGATGTAAATGGTAGTATTCTTCTGATTTAAATGGAGTGAGAAAATAAGTCAGCAATAATTCTTTAATGCTTTCATCAACTTTCAATTCCGATTTTGATAAGCTGATTACTTCTTCAAGATTTTTGTTGCCAACTTTGTGTAAAACGATTTTTTCAATTGTGGCTTCTGATGTTATAATCATATTTATTTATTTAAGAAAACAAAAATACACCATTTTGAATTATGAAATAGTTTTGGTTGGTTTGAATAATCCAAATATACTTGCTAAAGTTGTTTTCCAAGCAGCAAACTCAACATATTCCACATCATCTTTCGTTTGCCCACCTTTTCTTGCAAAATGCTTAAATATAATTTAACTGCATTTCTTGGTGGAACAGTTTTTTGTTCTTTTTCGATGAGTGATGCTGCTTTAGTTTTGCAGGTTGTTACACATAAACCACAGCCGATACACCGGTCTAAATCAACAATTGCTTTTTTATCTTCAATACTAATTGCTTCCATTTGGCAACGCTTGATGCAAATTTCGCAGCCATTGCATAATTCTGCATTAATTTTTGCGTAGTAATTTGAAGCAACCAATTCGGCCGGTTTTGGATATTTTTTAGCAGAAGTTAGCACTCCACAACAACATCCGCAACATAAACAGATACAAAAAGGTTGTAGTGAATTGCCTGGTTGTAAAACTAATCCCTCTTTTTCTGCCCTATCAATTATACTAAGACATTTTTCTTTTGATATGTTCCTGGCCTGGTTTCGCGCTAAGTAACTTGTAGCATCAAACATTAAACATATTTCAATGTCTTTTGTTTGTTTGCAAGGCTTACCCAGCAATGCTCCGACTTCTTTACATACGCAATTGGCGACCTGAATACTTTTTGTTGTGTTTTTAACTATTTCGCGCATATTATCATAAGTAGCAATTCTGTATTCAGGAACAATAGCATTTATATGAGGACTTGTTCTCAATTGTGGTAATGATGATCGAAAAAATTCATCATTAAATCCCTCATCAAAATATTTATGCATCATTTCTATTAACTCTTTCGAAAGATGACCAAGCTGGTTTTCAAACATTCCAATTGCTAGCATGGCATTACTATATCTGTAAGGGGCTTTAGCTGACCTTCTTATGTTCCCATCCATGAACATTTTATGTAGAATTTGTGATAATTCATCATCTGATAGCTTAAGGCTAAATTTGCTTCTTAATCTTTTATTGATTTTTGCAATAGAAGAATTGGCTAAGGTCAGGCATAGTGCAATTTTAGCTTCAAGTGTTGAGAACAGGTATTGCAATAATCGAATTTCAACGCCAGATTCTGTGGCTGGAAATCCAATAGGTAATTTATCCAGGTGTAATTGAAGTTTTCTAAATATTTTATCATCAGTTTCCATTTCATAATGATATAAAAGAATTATTTACATAATCACTATTTTTTCGATAGCGATAATTGACCTATTATCTTTAATTTGTAAAAAATACATCCCTGATTTTAAATCATCTGTCTTAAGCATTAGTTTAATTGAATTGATATCTTCCTTTTTGACAACTTGTTGTCCGGCAATGTTATACAAAAGTATTGAATAGGGGCTTTCTGAAGCATTTTCATATTCAATATAAAACAAATCCTGGCCCGGGTTCGGATATATCCTTACTTTTTCTTTTTCAAAGTTTGTTTGAGAAACAAAACTGCTCGTATCGCATGCATCTTCAATAAGATATTCATATAACTCACCTATGGGAGAAAACGTTATAGAAATAATGTTAGGAGTGGCGGCTTTAAAAACGGTGTCGTAAAGCTCACCGGGCGACATGTTTCCTAATTCTTCATCATAATCCAGATAAGCAAAAAAGAAATTTGCCCAGAATAGGGATGTTACTTCAATTTTTGAATAATGAGAGAGCTTTACTATTGACTCAATGAACAAAGAATCCAACGGAATCCAAAAGCTAAAAACATCTCTTGAAAAAACATCCAGGTAAGATAATTCGCTAAATTCATCATCAGTTACTTTGTGCAACCAGCATTCGCCTATAATGAGTTTTTTATCATACAATTTAGCTAATGAATCTATTTTAAAGACCTTATCTACAAAAAAATCAAGGTTTACCGGGTAAATATGATAATCGATATAATCAATATCAGCTCTCCTGGCTATTGTATCAATAAAGTCCATTGAATCCCATGTTCCTGAACCGGACCCAACCAGCGCATCATTAAATTCAACATGATTCATAAAATAATCGATGTAATCCATTACGCTATCTACCGAAAAATCCAAACCCAGATTCATTTCCTGTGTTGATGGCTCCATTTCAAGTGTAATGTAATTGGGTTGTAATGAATCGATTATGGTTTGTAGCATTTGAGCTTTTTCGGTTTTATATCGTTCAGTAGTTAAACCAATGTAAAATTCGCTTACATCTAATTGCCCAAAAACTGAATCACGAAAAGTTGACTGACAACCTATTAACAGTTTTTTCCCACGATTTCTGATTTCCTGTACTACTTGTTTGTAATATTCAAGATATTCGTCGGAGCGCGGAAAAGAATTAACAAGGATTGGATACTGGATTGTCAAATCGATACATTCAACACCCAATGAATCAATAGCATTCAGGTTTCCCTTCACCGCGTATAATTCGGGAAGCTGCCCTAGCAGATGTTCCCCTTTGTTGCTACTTGCCGGTAATAGATTAGTGCAATAGCTGGTGCAATACTTTTCACCATCCCAATTTGCTGTGATAGTACTGTCAATAAAAACTAATTTATCTTCAACAAACTGGTAAAGTTCCTGGTATTCATCTGGTATTTGTGCTTTTATTGCAGAAGTAAATAAACATACAGTAAGAAATAAATATAGATTTTTCATAGCAAAGAAGGATTTATACCGATTAGCGAACAATATAATACCTAAATCTATTAAAAAGAGTGATACAAATCCAGTTTTTTTGCATATAAGACCTCAAAGGTTTTCAAAACCTTTGAGGTCTTAAAAACAGAGGCCTTACAAATTAATTACTGCTCCAAAATAAAACGTGCGTTGTGAAAATAGTTCCTCAAAACTATCTGAATAATCCGGGTTGTAATTAATCTTTCTTACATTATCATGGTTGAAAACATTGTTAATACTTCCAAATAAAATTATTGTTAAATCTTCTGAAACGGGCCAGTAGCGATTTAAACTAATATCAAGTTTTGCATAATTCGGTAAACGGTTAAAAGCAGATGCATAATAAGGTTGATACACATCCAAATTAGCATTATAGTTGACTTGTTGTATCGGCCTGTACCAGGTTCCCTGCCTGAACACACCAACAGCACTAATTCCCCAGTTGGTAAGGAAATCATATTTTAAACTTGTTCTGATAAAATATTCAATATCGTAAGGTGATTTAACTATCTGATCATCATTCTCGCGTTTCACATCAATATACATAAATGAAGAAGTTACTTCAATTTTTTCAGCCAAATGGTATCTTATAAAAAATTCAAAACCCGTTGCTGTTGAGGTTATTTTATTATTATTGGATTTTTTATAGAATACTGCTGATGTAAGTTCTAAATCTGATGATTTCAATTGATAATCAATAGAATATTGTTGAGAAGTAATCAAATTCTCATTTGATGTTTCATCCTGCACCAGGATAAAATTGTAATAATCTCCTGCTGATATTGTAAGAGAATGAGTATGATCCGGTGAAAAATTAAGATTGATTTGTTTCGCAAGATAATTTCTTTGATCATTGACGGGGAAATTTGTTCTAACTCCTGTCCCAATTATCCAATTATCATTTATTTTATACTTAACATAAGAATAGATTTCAGGAATAATAAGTTTCTGAATGGTATCAGTATGAAATGATGGATGGTTTTCTCTTTGTGCAAAATCATAGATTGGAAATTCACCTTTAAAATCGGAAGTTCTGTTAGTTAATGTTGCACCACTCTTCCAACTCACATTCTTATTAAAATACAAATAACTTCCTGCAAAATAGAAATCCCTGTTTAAGACTTTTGCATTCATGATGCTAAAAGTATAGTTCGCTTTACTGAAATTCATACCCTGATCGAAAGCTAATTCTGCGTTCTTAAAATTCTTTCGAATATTAGTAATTGTAAAATTTCGCCTTTTCTCCTGTAAATAATTTCCTTCAAAAGAAGGGTGTCGATAGCGATAAGTAAAATTTTCCACATTGCTGTAATTAAACACTTTTATCGACCAGTTATTTACAAAATGATGAATTGCGTGAAAACCAATGTCATAGGTAGTAAAATCTTTTAGATCTTCCAATGCAACAGGGTTTATTGCAATCAACCCGGCAGAAGGCTGATAATTTCCATAAATAGTTATTCCCGTTTTTGGTGTTACTTTTCTACTTGTTAATGCACCAATATTAGCCAGCGATATCGATAAACTATTAATAGCCTCCCTGGGTAATGTTTCGTCTGATTGTATTGCCACTATTCCCGAAGTTGAATTACCATATTCTAATGGTGGGTTTCCAGGAAAAACATGCATTCGATCAACAATTGCCGTATTGAAAATGCTAAACGTCCCAATACCATTGAGTTGAGAAAACCTGACTGCATCATAAACAGGTACATTATTAAAAAATATCCCGGTTTCAGCAGGTGTACTGCCGCGTAAACTGATATTTGCTGATTCGTCTGTGGTTGTTGAAGAAGCCATTGTATTAACAGCAAGTAAAGGATCGGCCTTGGAACTTGCATCAAGATAAATATCCATCTTTTTCAATTGCTTGATTGTAAATTCTTCAGAAATAAGCTTTCGTGCAACAACAGTAGCTTCTTCTATTTCATGTGATATTTTAGCGAGTTTTACAGTCATAACCTTATTTTCCGAATCACAAATTGGCACAAGTTTTTCTTTATAACCGATAAAAGATACAATTAATGTATCATGCTTTAATTCATCTGGCAAGGTTAAAGAAAACCTGCCCCCGATATT
>DAOVJU010000532.1 GCA_030632095.1 Chlorobiota bacterium | reverse complement strand
TTTTATCAGGATCAATACCAATGCCATTATCGCTAACTTCTATAATTTTGCTGTCTTCATTATTATATGCTAACACTTTAACATCAGGCTTATTAACTGTTTTTATGGCCGACAAACTATTTGTTAACAGATTAATAATAACCTGCTCTATCTGGACAATATCAGCATTTATAAACATATCTTTATGAAAAACCTGGTAGTTTATTGACACGTTACATTTTTTTGCTTCACTTCGCATTAAAGTTTCAATTTTTTCAAACAATTCATCAATACTTATAGTTTCCGGCTTAGGAAGCGGGATTCGGGTTAATTTTCTGTAGTTACTAATAAATCCAAGTAATCCGCCAGTGCGCGATTCAATTGTTTTTAAGGCAGTTGCAAGATTTTTAATATTCTTTTCTGTTAATTCCCCTAAGTTTTTTTGCTTTCCGTTTTCATTCTGTAAAAGCATAATACTTGTTTCGGTAAGTGAAGTTATTGGAGTCAGCGAATTCATGATTTCATGTGCCATAGTCCTTATTAATTTATGCCATGCTTCAATTTCTTTGGTTTCAACTTCGCTTTTTATATTTTGAAATGTTATCACTTTATGCGCTTTATTCAATAAAGTGATTAAATTTACCTCTATAAAAAACTGTTTTTTCTCTCCTTTAATAATAATATCAGCTAATTGTTTGTCCTTTTTGTTAATGCTGTTTACTAATTCATAAAATTCAGGCGTTTTTGATTTCAATTTATCCCAATGATCTACTTTAGTAGTTCGTAATAACCTTGTAGCAACCTGGTTCATTACTTCAATTACACCATCCGTATCAAAAGCTATTACACCAACATTTAGTTGTCTCATAATCTGCCGCAAGTATTGAAATTGTGCCTCTTTTTCAATTTTTACTTTTCTGAACAATTCAAAAACTTCAGCTAATGACGTGTAAAAATCTTTATAACCGGAATCTTCGAACCTGCTATGAAAATTTGAAATAAAATCCCCGTTTTTTACAGATGTTAAAAATTTTGCATAATCCCTGTTGGTTTTATTAACAAACCAGATAAGGTTATAGGTTTGAAATCCAGCCAGTAAAACCAAGGTAATAATCGTAAAAATCCAACTGGTTGTAACTATGACAAAAGCAAGTCCTGTTAGGTTCAGAAGTATTAAAACAAGACGTATAATAAGTGATATGCTAAACTTTTTATAAATCATATTTTTCTATTCGTCTGTAGAGTGCGTTTCTCTTTATACCCAGATCTTTAGCTGCCCTTGTAATGTTCCCGTTATTTTTATCTATAGCTCTAATTACCAGCGTTTTTTCCATATCTGCTATATCTAAGTTATTATCAAACGGAAAGGCAGAGTGATATTTTTTTAACAGGAAATCGTCTACCGTAACTTTATTGCTATTACTTAAAATAATTGCCCGTTCAACTGCATTCTGTAATTCGCGTATATTACCTGGCCATGTATGCTTTTTAAGCCTGTTTAATGTACTTCGGTCAATTTTAATGTTTTCCTTTTTGTATTTGCGTGTATAAATTTTGAGGAAATGATCAATAAGTAAGGGAATATCCTCAATACGGTCTTTTAAAGACGGCAAATGAACTTCAACGGTATTAATACGGTATAACAGGTCCTGCCTGAATTTTCCTTCTTTAATAAATTGGTACAAAGGCATATTTGTAGCACAAATCAACCTTATATTTATTGGAATTTCCCCGGTAGAACCCAGGCGGACAACTTTCCTGTTTTGCAAAACCGTTAACAGCTTCGATTGTAAAGCAAAAGAAAGATTCGCTATTTCGTCAAGAAAAATTGTACCACCTTCAGCAAGCTCAAACCTTCCCGGCTTGTCCTTTAAAGCATCAGTAAAAGCACCTTTTACATGCCCAAATATCTCAGTTTCAAACAAAGTTTCGCTTATTGCCCCCAGGTCAACATTTATAAAAACACCATTGCGCCGTAATGATTTTCTGTGGATTTCCCTTGCAATTAGTTCCTTTCCTGTACCATTTTCTCCAAGAATTAAAATATTTGCATCAGTCTGGGCTACTTTTTCAATGGTTTTGTAAACATTAATCATGGCCGAAGAATTACCCACGATGGTATTAAACCTTTGGTCTAAGTCGGCACTTAATTTTTGCTGGGTATTAAGTAATTTTTCTACCTGAAGGTTTGATTTTCTCAATTTCATAGCTGAAAGGATAGTTCCCAGAAGTTTGGCGTTTTTCCAGGGTTTAAGAATAAAATCAAACGCACCCTTTTTTATTGCCCTAACTGCTAGTTCAATGTCTCCAAAAGCAGTCATCAGTATTACTATAACTTCCGGTTTTGCTTTTAAAATTTCCTGCAGCCAGTAAATTCCTTCCTGCCCATCCATTTCACCTTTCTTGAAGTTCATATCAAGCAAGACAACATCAAATGAACCATTTGTTAAAATATCTATTAAACTTGATGGGTCTGATTCAGTATGAACCACAGAAAAATGCTCATCAAGAAACATTTTAATTGATGTTAACACATCTTTGTCATCATCAATGACTAAAATTTTTCCGGTGTCTTTAGCCATAATTATATCATATTTTAGTTTCATCAAATTTAAAAATTTTGTACCATAAACGAACATTAAAATTAACTTTTAATTACATTTTTATACTTATTAAGATAATTATGGCAAGGGATTTGATAATTTTTCTATTTTTACGCGTTTTTATGCAAAATTCAACTGTATAAATTCAGAACACAGTATTTTTGATTAAATGAAACATATTTTTTATACAATAATATTAAGTATT
>DAOVJU010000420.1 GCA_030632095.1 Chlorobiota bacterium | reverse complement strand
GAAATCCCCCATGGCTTTATCTATTGATTTGTCAGATAAAATGCAGATGGCCGGATGGCTTTATTGGAGAATATATGAAACTAAGTTTAAAAAAAGTAATTTCCAGGATAGGTTTGGGGAAAATTTTGATCACATCTATGGAAAACAAATGAACATGCTGGCTCTTTTAGGCTTTCTTAAAAATAATGAAGAACAAATTGTATTTTCCGATAAAGGGGCCTATTGGATGCATGCTTTTGAAGACTTTTTTTCTATTAATTATATTAGTAAACTTTGGAGCACATCTAAGATAAATCCATGGCCTGAAAAAGTTGTTTTGTAATTTGAATAAATGGAATTCTATTCTTGTTCCGGGCACTTTTCTAAATTCCAGGTATCAAAATTAAAATTTCCAAGAATTGGGATTTCATATAAGGTATTCTTGTTCAAAGCACTACATAATAAGTCATCGTTAATAATATCCGGGAACAAATAAAATCACTGACCTATAATTATTTATCCATCAAAATAATTTTAACAGAATTCGAAAAATTAGGTGAATTAACCTGACAGAAATATATTCCTTTCGAGAAATCTTGTAATGATAATTTTATATTATTTACACCAGTGGAACAGTCATTATTTAATTGTTTAACAAGTTTCCCTTCACTATTGAAAATATTAATCTGAACAAAACCAGGCTCATTTAAATAAAATTGCAAAACAGTTTCTGTAATAGAAGGATTTGGAAATACTTTTAAATATTTTTTATGATTGGTGTAAGCGTTTGGTTCGTTATTACCAACATAAATAACGCTTGGTAATTCTCTTCCTTCAGGTAATACTGTTCCTGTGCTATCAGTCAGATAAATATTTACCCAATCCGGACGGACAGGCAAATCATCATGTTCTACTAAATAATTCCATTCTTCATCGGTCATATGATAGAAATTCTCAGTTGTTTTTTCATAATAAGACATTACCGGACCAACAAATGCCATAGGCTGATTGTTTGAAGAAGGTGAATTTGCCAAAAATACGCCAAGATTAACCTTACCAACGCCAACATGCAAAACTTTGCCGACTATATTTCCAAATTCATCTGTTGGTTGAGTATGAATATCTGCAGTTAAATAATCAACATTTGTAACATCTTCCCAATCATAATATAAACCCGGATACCAGCCACCGTATGGAGGTGAACACATATCATCACCTTCAACCAGCATATTGCCAAGAAATTCAATTTCTTCTTCATTGAATAATTCTCCATTCAATTCTTTTTCAGCGATGTTTTTAAGTTTATTCATTAATTCTTCAAATTGGTTAAAATAATATACAATATGTCCTGTATTAGTGCTAAATCCTGAGAAAAAATCACTTGCATTTGCCGCGAAAACACCTAGATGTTCATAGAATTCAGGATATGGTTCAATGTAAGAGTGAGGGTAAAAACATATGGCTCCCATTGTATAAGAAGGTTTTGCATATAATAAATTATCATGTCGTAATTGAGCCCAGGAGGCAAGTTGGGTATTTAATTTCTCCTGTTGCCATGCTGCAGTTCTCATGAATAATGGATGATTAGAATTATCTTCCGGGGCAACTAATTTTCTCAATGATCCTAACCATGTATTATACAATGAAGTTTCCCAGTATTCATCATCATAACAATCAACCAAATATCGCAAAGCAGCTAATTGAGAAGAATAAGGGTATTCTTCAATTTCTTCCTGCAAAAGCGGTAATGCATTTTCATTTCCTAATACAAACATGGCATCAAGTGGATCTGGCATCATTCTCATGACATTACTTCCCTGATAAATTACCCTGTCAAAAACTACATTGGATAGAATGTATGAATCAAGTATAAAGCGTTGTCCTGACAATTTGTACGAAATGGGTAAAACGGCAGGCCCTGGGTTGCAAGGATCAACTATAAAAATGCTGGATAATATTCGTTGTCCTCCATTTGGAAACGCTTCTATCAGAGCTTCCTGTAAAGCATTAAAATTATCATCATCAAGCAATTGAGCTGCATTTACAATATTTTGACTTGCAATAATTTCAGAATACTCGCTGGAAGTAAGATTATCGCTTTCACCAACCATATAATTGATAATTTCGTTATTTTGTTGAAGTAATTCTCTGTTTAAAGAAAGATCAACTAATTCGTTTAGCATTAAAGCAGAGATATTCATTCTTTTTAATTCGTCTATTGTCCATGGTACAAGACCTGGTGGTTCTGTAAGTAAAAAATCAATTCTTCCCAGCCACATCATAGTTTTAAAGTAGGGTTCTAATGAAATTCGTAGACCTTCTTCAACTTCCCATGTATCAGTATAATGTCCACGAACTTTAAACTGGCTGAAATCAATCATTCTGAGCCTTGTATCTTCTGTAAACAATGGAATTGAAGCCATTTGCTCTGATAGTATATAATTCCACACTTCTTCAACTTTTTCATTATCAATTAAATGAGATGATTGCAAAGAATCTTTTATAAGAGAATATGCAATAGTAACATATAAGTCAACATCTTCAAGAGACTTGATTATTAACGTGTCGTTTTGATAATACTGCATTAAATTCGGAAAGTATGAATATAAAGCCGATAAAAATATTTCCAGGTTGGCTTGCATGATATTAATTTCAATTTCTTGTAATATTACGTCATAAGATGCATGTAATGCATGAAGAATAGCATCCGTTGACAGAAAAACAGGAAGATCTTTTATATAAATGTCATGCAATGCATTGGCAAAATGATCATAACTTAATCGTTCTGTAATTACAAAATAGTTTTCCTCTATTTTGGAGAATTCATCTACAGTAAGATTATATTTATCATTTATAGAATCCAAATACAAATGATCCCAAATAGTTATGTCTCTTTCAATACCTTTATAATACTCATGTTTAAGTGGGTGTAAATCAGTTAGTTCGTAGTATTCAAGGTTTTCAGTATTTTGAAGAAATTCGTAATATGCTGTTGTATCAAAATCAACTTGAGACCATGAATGTGTTCTGAACATTGTAACTAAAATCAATGCGATAAGCTGTATGTTTCTTACTTTCATATTAGTCTTTTTATTTGATCCGGAGAAATCTTTATTATTTACAATAAAGTTAAGAATATTAAAGTGATATTTCAAAAAACAAATAATATTCTAATAAATTTAAAGTGTTTTTATTCTACTTTTTTTGACATGTTTTTTGAATGATTTTATACATTTGCAACGCATTATGCCCGGATGGCGGAATTGGTAGACGCGCTGGTTTCAGGGACCAGTGTCCTTGCGGATGTGCAGGTTCGGTCCCTGTTCCGGGTACTTTTTTAAAAATCACAAATTTCAAGTATCAAAACACAACGTTTATCTTCGTGAGCGGTAGCGGGTAAATATTACTAAAATTCCAAAACCTTGATTTTTTTTTATAATTGATATTTTACAATGGGTTTCAGTTTTATTAATATTAATTATTTGTATTAGAGTTTGTTATAAACTATCTTTATAGCATTGCTAACAAAGTACAATTATTAATTGATTGCATAACTATGGAAATTTTAAGGATAGAAGGTAAAGAAGATATTCCAAATATTTCTTGCGATGCAGAAAATGGATTTATTGTAATTACCGGTAAGTCAACACATGAAAACCCGATAGAAGTATATCATTCATTTCATAACTGGCTAAGAGAATATTCTGAGAACCCAGCCTCGAATACAACAGTTGAAGTTCATTTAGAGTATTTTAATACCAGTTCATCAAAATGTTTACTGGATGCTTTCAAGATACTTGAATCAATTCATCTTAAAGAAAACAACGCTTTAGTTGTAGTAAATTGGTATTATAAAGCCAATGATTTAGATCTGATGGAAGCTGGAGAAGATTATAAAGATATGGTTAAAGTACCCTTTAAATTGCAAAGAATAGAGTTATAATCTAATGTCATGTCAGACTTAACAATAGTATCATATCAAGTATTCCATAATCTTTCATAATTGAAAAAAAAATATTGATTTTAGCTAATTTATATTTAGTT
>DAOVJU010000007.1 GCA_030632095.1 Chlorobiota bacterium | reverse complement strand
TGGGTCCTCTTTTAATGCTGATTATTTGCTCTCTCAAATCTAATCGTGATTATTTATTTTTCTTCATACAACAAATCTATTTTTTTAGATTTGCTGCGCTAGGTTCCTGAATTCAAAATTCCTGCTTTTTTATTACTTTAAAATTTATATTGTTAATAACGTGTGTTGTAGCCTGTGCCATTTTATCTTCTATATATCAAATTAATTTCTGATAGTTCCTGACCAATCTGATGAATCCCTAATAATATCTTTTCTGTCTGCGAATCCGATGGCTTTTTGTGTCCTTGAACATATTGTGATAACAAAGTCGGATTCATTCCAATTTTATCAGCAAGAAATTTCGAATTGAGGACTTTATAATATTGAAAGAATTGTTTAAAATCAATCTCAAATTTTACGTTCTCATGGGTTATTTTAATCCCATCTTCCTCGAAACATAGATTGGCAGCTTCAAAAGCATTATCTATCAACTCAGGTATTGTCCGACCAGTTGTGAATATTGGATAATCATCTGAAAAAGCAGAAAATCCTGTATCGGTCTTTTCAACTATCATTTTAATTTTTTTCTTAGTTGTTTTCATAATCATCCGTTTTTTAATCAATTACTTTAATTCTGCATCTTTAAGTATCTTTTCTCAAGTCCTTTACCTAACTCCTGACTACCATGGTTCGGAAATATTATTATTCCAGCTTTTTTATCATGTTTCATTTTTACATGTGATCCTTTTTGTGATATTGGATACCATCCATCCTTAATCAAAAGTCGGTATAGTTGAGAACATTTCATTTATTTTTTGTCATTTTAATCACTGGAACAAAGGTAAATAATTATTTACTTTTTTGCAAATAGATATATTTAAGGCAGGATGCTCATCGGCATTGGCTACAACACTTTGCTATAACACACAGTGTTTTTTATTTCTACAATATGATAACGTAAAGTATAATTAAATTCTTTTATTTTTTAAGCTGTTAAATGTAAAGAATAAAAAAATTATAGCCAAGTATCTTTGTGTTAGGTTTTTTTAAGATTGTCCATAATAAAAATAGTTCTACGCTTTAAAACCCTGACAATTTTAACCTGGTAATACTTTCAAGACTAAAAGATGATGTACCTTTTGAATATCAGGCAAAAGAAGGAAAAATATGCTTTGAATAGGATGCTTCTGAAATAATACCTGGGAATTATAGAATTGAGTGGCAGGGAGAAAAAAGCAATGCATCAGTAAAATTAAAGCTATTTGTCCTTCCCAAATTTGATTATGACTATATTTTAGGTAAATTAGAAAATGTTAAAACAAAGATAATGGAAGGGAGTTTTACAACTTTGCAATTTTCCGTTCAGGAAGTCAATCGAAAAATAAATAACCAAAAAGATTATGAATATCATCCAAATATTATGAATGGCTTAATAAATTAATAAAATGAAACACACAAAAATTGTAATATTAATAATGGTTTATTTGTTCTTAAACAATTATCCTGTTTTTTCACAAAACATTGAAAATGAGAATAGAACAATTTTTCTCTTTGTCAGGGAAAATATTTCAGACATCTTAAATAAAATTCCGGAAAATCAAGAAAAATTATTTGGATTTAAAAACAGGACAGAATTTGAAAGTGTTACTATTGGCAATGCAATTCAGTTATATACAATAAGCAATTCAATCGTAAACAAGCATCTTATCTGGAGAGTTCCAATTATAGTAAATGGAGAATACCGGGCCTTAGTTACTGTTCAAAAGGACAATAATGATTATAAAACAGGTGATTTTGGAGCTACAGTCTTAGCTAATGATATTCAACAAATAATAATAAAAAATCCTGATAAAGTTATTTTAGGTATTCTCCGTATTTATACTATTAACAGTGATTTTTTAATCGTAAAAAATGATAAAGAGGATATTTATATTCCTTTAACCTCTGCAGAAATCTATTTAGCTTCACAAAGAGCGAAGGAAAAATCTTTTTATACATTAAGCGAAATTAAAAACTTATTAAAACAACAACCATGAAAAAAGTATACATTACAATTTTGTTAATATTTTTTATTGGGAATAAGGTTTCTTTAGCACAAATACTTACTGTTAATGAGGTTCTTCAGGAGCATACAGAATGGTGTTGGGCAGGAGTATCTAAATGTATTCTTGATTACTATGGAAATGTAACCGGGCAATGCGAAATAGCTGAATATACCAGAACTGTTGCAACATGGCATGATTATGGAAACACAGATTGTTGCACTGACCCTTTTCAGGGATGTAATTACTGGAATTACCTCTATGGTACAGACGGTAGTATTTCAGATATTCTGGTGTATTTTGGTAATATAAATAATTATGGTTCTTCAGCAGCAATTTCAGAAAATGATATTGATATAGAACTTAGTAATGGCAGGCCTTTTGTTATTAGGTGGGGATGGTATTCCGGTGGAGGTCATTTTATTGTTGGCCATGGAAAAGATGATCAGACAATATATTATATGAATCCCTGGTATGGAGAAGGATTAAAGTTTGCTGATTATAGTTGGATTGTTGATGATGGAATACATGAATGGACACATACAAATATTCTAACAACCAGTCCTGCGGGTGTTTTTGCGAATAAAATTAAACCAAATAACCAAATAATAATTGCGCCAAATCCTTCGGGTGGACATGTAACTATACAATTGGACACTAAAATAAACGAAGAAATGCAAATAGAGATTTTTAATGCTAACGGACAAATTGTTTATTCTGAAAAATTTAAAGACTCTATAAAAAAAGTGCAATTATTTCTTTGTCTTCCAGGAGGACTATATACTGTCAGAGCAATTAGAAATAATTTTGCCTGTTCAGAAAAGTTGATTATTTACTGAAAAAAAAAGGCTCTAACATCCTGGAGAAGGATACTATCTTTTCGAAAGATAGTATACTTTTATCCGGGTTTTAATAAAAAACAGGGTGTAAAATTTTTTACATTATCCGAAACAATTAATACACCAGCTCTAACATCTTAGGATTTAGCCATCATTCCCGATATTACTATTGTTTCTTTTGTGGCCGCTGGCTTCATTCATGTCATGGTAGTTTTATTTGAATTCAAGTTTTCTTAAATACCTCAATGTTTCCCTTTCTACCTGTTCAAAATTTGGTAAGTCCTGAATTTGCTCATTCATTGATTTCTGCCATCGTCCTTTGTATTGTGGTAATCGTTGTTTTAATTCCCCCAAAAAGTCAGATGCTTTCAATTCCTTACTTTCACACTTGGCTCTAAACTCATTCAAATAAAGGGCTACATCCATTCCATGTATTTCCATTAAATACCAGATATCGTAAAAATCTCTGGCTTGCATTCGCTGCATTACCGAACGCATTTTTTCAACTAACATTTCTTCCAATGAATAGCAAAGCAGTTTGTGTTCTTCCTGGTCAGAATAAACTAAAATTACATTTTTCGTAATTGGTTCAAATTCTAAATACTCACTTCTTGAAATATCAACTTTTACTCGTTTATTAGCACCCAAGCCACCTAAAGGACCTATATAACTGATATAGAAATTTATTCCGCCATCCTCGTGTTCAGTGTTGTCAATAATTTTAAGAGGAATGTTTGCTTTTTCCCTTATGAATTCAAAGATTTCATTAAACCACTGGAATATCTGTTTATTGCTAATTTTATCATTAAGCAAAGTAAAATCCAAGTCTTCAGAGAAACGGTAATCTTCGAAATATACTTTTTTCAGAATAGTACCTCCTTTAAATACAATTATTTTTGAAAGTTTATCATGTTGGGCAATTCCTTGTAAAATCCATGATAGCAAATAATCTTTTTCTATTTGTTGGTCACGAACTCCAACTTCACTTGCTTTCTTTTGTATTTCTCTGGGTTTTATCATGTGTAAATAGCAGATTTAATGGTTTCCGTTTCTAAGTTTTGCTGAATGCTCCATCGACTCATCATTTTTCCTGTTTTAGGTAACTCTGTATCCAGCAAGACGTAAGAAGTTGTTTTTACTTTTTGCAGTTCGTCAATTATATTAGAATTCATTTCCAGTAATTCTAAAATAAATCCAAGTCGTTTAATAACAGCTTGAGATTTGAATTTTTTAATATAATTGAGAAGTTTACCGAAATCAATTTTGTCACGAGAAATATATATAGCTCTTGCAATTTCTACAATACCACCAGCATAGTCAGGCTTAAACAAACAATCAACAAATGTTTTTTCAAGATCAGAGCATAGCACTTTATTAAAATTATCAATCCATGTTTTTTTTGTTCCAAAGAAATGCTTTTCGTTATGAAAGATAAACTGAAAGGGAACGTTTTTGATTTTGATTATTGAAGGTCGAATTTGCTTTGAAACCACAATCTGTTCTTTTAAGGATGGCTGTGTAATTAGATTATGTATTTGCAAAGCTGAATAGTAGCCAATATAATGTTCGGCATTCTTTATCAGATATTCAGCAATCAAGTGCCAGTCAGGCATAAATGTTTCTGCTTCCTGTTCATATGGTATTATGTAATACAGTCCTTTTTTTAATCGCATTAAAAGCCCTCTTTTTGTCATGTCGCTTAACAATTCTCTTAAGGCACTTTCACTTGATTGAGTCAAGGCTTTGGATGCTTCTATGTAATCAAAACAATCTTTATTCTGCCCATTAAAGTATAACAGAAGTTTATTGGATTGAGTAGATATGTACTTATTTTTCATAGTTGTAATGTCAGCTTAAACCTGACTGCAATGATACGAATAATAATTATTAATATTTCAAAGTATCATTGAAAAATAATGCTTTATAGCAATGTTGTCAGGATTAACCTGATGATTTCGATATGAATAGTAATTATTCGGGAGTTGCTTTTAGGTTGTTTAGCCCAAACTGATACCATTCGGTTAACTAACTACCATAAGCTAATTCAATTCTTTAAAGAAACCGGTTGGCCGGTCGCTTCTAACACACTCCACCAAAGCTCACCTTCAACATCCACTTTCTTACGTTCTTTTACTGTAAGTGGAGTTGGAAGTAAAACAAACTGGTTGTTCCAATAGCCAACTACAAATCCGGTTTTACCCGCCATTGCCGCATGCACTGCATTACGTGATAACTGATTACAAAATTTACTGTCGTTGGCATTAGCTGGAGCACTTCTAATAATATAGCTAGGATCAATATATTTCAATGAATATGGAAAGCTCAAAGCGTTAAACTCCGTAGTAATTTTTTCTTTTAAAAACAAACCGATATCCTTATGTAGAACATTGCCTGAATCATCTTTTTCTCTTGAAACATCTTCAAATAAATGTTGTCCTGCACCTTCTGCAACTACTATCAGCGCATGTTTTCTGCTTTCTAATCGTTTTTTTAGAACATTTAAAAATCCATGTTCACCATATAAATCAAAGTCCATTTCCGGTATCAGGACAAAATTAACTTCCTGCACCGATAAAGCTGCATTTGCTGCAATAAAACCCGAATCTCTTCCCATGAGCTTAATTAATGCAATGCCATTATAAGCTCCAATAGCTTCATTGTGGGCATAACGAATAATATCTTTAGCCATACCATATGCAGTTTCAAAACCAAAAGAACGATCAATATAACTAATATCATTATCAATGGTTTTGGGTATTCCGGCAATAGCAATTTTCAGTTTCCTTTTTTCAACTTTTTCCTTAATGGCTTGTGCGCCCCGTAATGTACCATCACCGCCAATACAAAAAAGTATGTTTATATTCATTAATTCCAACTGATCAACAATAATTGATACATCTTGCATACCTCGCGATGATCCTAGCAATGTCCCGCCCAGTGTATGGATATGACTTACATTTTCCGGATTTAATTCTAAATATGGATGATTGTATTTTGGGATAAATCCTTCATAACCATACCTGATCCCTATTATATTTCTAACATTGTATCTATAATGTAATTCCATTACCAAACTACGAATAACATTATTTAATCCAGGACATAAACCTCCGCAAGTAACAATTGCAATTTTGGTTTTTGCAGGTTCAAAATACAGATGTTGTTTTGGCCCTGCTTTCTCAAAAGATAAGGGTATTTTATTATTATCTACACAATGAAGAAAATTCTTCAATGAAGAATCATACAATATTCTGTCTTCATCTTCAATATAATCAAAAATTCCATCCCCCTTGGTTCTTGATAATTTCAATGGAGATTCAACATTACAATTTCCTAAGGATTCAATGGTGGAATTTATTTCCATGCGATTAAAATTGGATATAAAACAAATTTATTAAAAATATGCAAATACAATATTCATATTTAATTTTGTTAATTAAAGATTATATAATGTCTAATAAGTAATCATTCAACTATCAGTTTTGTCACCTTAATTATCAGGAGGTTGCAAAGGTATCTCGTTCTCAATGTATATAGATTCTATATAAAATGCTATAAATGAATTTTATTTGATAAAAAATCTTTTTTAATTTACCCTTCAATACGTATAATTTTTTTAATAAATCATCGAACATGAAGAAGATATTGTTATTATTCAGTAGCTTTCTTATAGTAGTTTTACTTAATGCACAAGTAACAGAAGCCGAAGAAGAACTAAAAAAACATAACATTGATACAATTGCAGGGTGGAAATCTGGTGGGGTAATATCTGTTAATTTCACACAAGTATCTTTGACCAACTGGGCTGCCGGTGGACAAAGTTCATATTCTGCCAATGGACTTTTAAGTTTGTTTGCTAATTATAAAACAACCAGCAGCAGTTGGGATAATACATTGGATTTAGGTTATGGTGTTTTAAAACAAGGAGAAAATGCTGACTGGATTAAAACCGATGACAAAATAGATTTTACATCAAAATATGGTCAAAAAGCCTTTAGTAAATGGTATTATGCTGGTTTATTGAATTTTAAAACTCAAATGGCTAAAGGTTACAACTATCCGGATTCAATATATATTTCTAAATTTTTAGCACCGGCTTATATCTTAGGAGCTATAGGTATGGACCATAAACCCAATGATAACTTTAGTTTGTTTGTAGCTCCTGTAACAGGAAAGTTTACTATTGTAAACGATCAAACATTATCTGATTCTGCTGCTTTTGGAGTTGAAGCCGGAAAGAAATTTAGAAGTGAAACAGGAGGCTACATGAAAATCTTTTATAAAAAGGATATAATGGAAAATATTACTGCACAAACTAAGTTGGATTTGTTCTCTAATTATATCGATAATCCGGAAAATATTGATGTTAGCTGGGAAGTATTAATAGCTATGAAAATAAATAAATACATTTCTGCAAACATTACCACACATTTAATTTATGATGATGATATTGATGTGACAGATAAAGATGGTAATATTGGCCCGAGAGTACAATTTAAAGAAGTCCTGGGAATAGGGTTTTCATTTAAATTTTAAGATTTTTTTTGGTTAATAGTAAACTAATTGTAAAAATATCATACCTTTGAACTAAATTAGTATTTTAGTCGAAAACTCGAAAACGAAAGTTTTTTCAGGAAAGTTTGATGTATAAAAATCATGGCTCTTGTTTATAAGGACGACGTAAGAGAAAAAATACTTGAAGTAGCGCAAACTATCTTCGGAAAATTTGGTTATAAAAAAACCACTGTTGACGAAATAGCTGCTGCAGCAAGGAAAGCCAAAAGTTCAATTTACTACTACTTTAAAAGCAAAGAAGATATTTTTGAGGCAGTTATTGAGAAAGAAGCAAGTTCAATACGTGAAGAAGTCCTGAAAATTATAAACAGCACTATTGAACCCGTCGATAAAATCAAGCAATATGTATTAATTAGAATGAAGGGGCTTACAGAACTTGTGAACTTTAATGATGCTTATAGAAATCAATATTTTGATCATTTACCATTTATCGAAAAGATTCGTGAAAAATATGATAAGGAAGAAATTGGATTAATAGCGGGTATTTTAAATGAAGGTGTTGCAAAAGGACGATTTCTTATAAAAGATACAAATCTTACTTCAATTGCCATTGTAACTGCAATGAAAGGACTTGAAATGCCTTTATTTATCAATACTGAAAATTATGAACTCGAAAACCGGGTTAATAGTTTACTGGATATTTTGTTTTATGGAATTGTAGTGGGATAATTTTTTTAATTATTTTTCGACCAAAATACGATTAAAGTCTAATGTTAAAATGTTCTAAGAAATGAATCAACTCTCGAATTTAATAATACGATTACGCTTTTCGATAATAGTTGCAACGCTAATAATTACAATAGTTTTAGGCTATTTTATTAAAGATTTGAAAATGAATCCTGATATACTTAGTTACTTACCTGAAAATGATAGTATATCATTACTATTCGACCGGATAGGTGAAAAATACGGAGGGAATCAAACTGCTGTTATTGGATATGAGACCGGCGATATTTTTTCCCGGGAAGGTATTGATGCAATAGTTCAAATAACTGATACTGCAGAATTATTTGAAGGAGTTTCAACTGTTATTTCATTAACTAATATAATTGATATTAAAGATATTGACGGAATTCTGGAAGTCGGAAAACTTATTGATGAATATGATTTACCCTTAAACGACAGGGAAATGAAAGATCTTAAGCAGTATGTTCTTTCAAAAGACATGTACAAGGGTACTTTAGTATCGGGGGATGCAAGCATGACAATGATTGCCATAAAATTTGCGGAAGATGTTGATAAAACCAAAGCTGCCTCTATACTAAAGGACAAAATTGAGAGTATAGGTTTACCCGGAAATTTGTATTACGGAGGCTTGCCTTTTATGTTAAAAAGTGTAGGAGAAATTATCCTGAACGATATTATATTTTTAGGGCCACTGGCTTTTCTTCTAATTGCTTTATCACTTTTCTTTGGGTTCAGATCTTTACGAGGGGTAATTTTACCTTTGTTATCAGTAGGCATTGCAATTATCTGGACATTAGGGTTAATGGCGATTCTTAATTATGAAATTACCCTGATATCAAATGTTTCGCCAATTATTCTCCTGGCAGTTGGTAGTGCATACACCATTCATGTGTTAAACCGAATTAATGAAACAAATGAAACAGATAATCTAAAAAGAATACAAAAAGCTTTAGCATACATCATAGTCCCGGTATTTTTTGCTTCCATAACCACTATGGTTGGTTTTGTTTCGTTTATATTTGGTTCATATTTAACCATGATAAGTGCATTTGGACTGTTTACTGCCCTTGGTGTTTTATTTTCATTAATTCTTGCTGTATCATTTGTTCCTGCATTATTAGCAGTTTGTGGAAACGCTAAGAGCAATCGATCAATACAAAATAATAAAGAATCCATACTGTTTAAAAACTTCTTGTATAAAATAAAAAACATGGTGTTTAAACATCCCAAATACATAGTTTTCGGGTGGATCATTATCTGTATTGTTTTCATATTAGGTGCTACCCAAATTCAACGAAAAGTTGATATGCTTGATTATTTTAAGAAAGATGATCCGGGAAGAATTGCAGAAAACATATTACGCGAGAAATTTGGTGGAACGCTGCCTGTATATATCAATATTAAAGGAAATGTTCAAAGCCCTGAAGTATTAAAAATGATGCGAAAAACCCAGGATTATCTGGAAAGCCTTCCTGAAATTTCAGATGCTCAATCAGTTGCTGACTTAATAGAAGAAATGAATGATATTATGGGCGAAGGGAAAGTTATCCCTGATGAAGAGGATAAAATCCTTAATTTATGGTTTCTCCTTGAAGGCCAGGAAATTATGGAGCAAATGGTTACTAATGATCTGGATGAAGGCTTAATACAAGGCATTTTATCAACTTCTGATAGTAAATTAATGAACGAGGTTGTAAATAGCATTCAATCTTTTATTGATAATAACAAAGGGGAAGAATTCGTTTTAGAGCAAACCGGATTTCCTTCCATATATAAAAAACTTGACGAAAGTTTAATTAAAAGCCAGTTTCAAAGTCTGATTATGGCCATTATCCTGGTTTTTATTGCTGTTTCTGCATTGCTTCGCTCAATCATGAAAGGTTTATTTGCAATTGTGCCAATTATTGCAACGCTTATCATGTTGTTCGGATTTATGGGAATAACAGGTATCCCGCTGGATGTAGCAACAGTTTTGGTTGGTAGCATTTCCATCGGGATTGGAGTTGATTATGCAATTCATATGATAACTCAATATAACCATTCGTACAAAACATTCAGGAATATTGAAGATGCCTTGAATCAAAGCATCCTATTAAGCGGGAAATCAATAAGTATAAATGTAATATCGGTAACATTTGGTTTTTTAGTATTGCTGTTTTCTAATCTCGTACCATTGCAAAGATTTGGGGCATTAGTTGGTGTAACAATGATAAGTTCAGGACTGGCAACATTAACTCTTTTACCCTCAATCATCATATTGTCTGATAGAATTCTGCCTAAACTATTCGCTTTAAAAAACATTAATAAAATGATAAAAGAACCAAGCACAAGGACATAAGACTTTTAGACAGAATATAAGAATTCAGTCCCGGGTGCCCGGAAGAAGATTAGAATAGCTCACAACTGATAACTCATAACACATTATACTCAAATTTTAAATTATAATAAAATCATGAAACTAAAAATCATTATCCTGCCATTATTAACAATTGTATTCTGGCAGCTTCAGCTTAATGCACAAACAGCACAAGAAATCGTAAATGAAATGGATGAAGTAGCAACATCAGCTATGGATCAAATGGCAGATTTAAAAATTACACTTATCGACAAATCCGGGAAAGAAAGCATTCGTACAGCTACATTAAAAAGAAAGGGAAACGACAAAATGCTTTTTCGCTTCACTTCTCCTGCGGCACAGGCCGGAATTTCAATCCTTTCACTTCCTGATGAAGTAATGTATTTGTATTTACCTGCCTATGCAAAAGAAAGGAGGATAAATGCAAGTACTAAAGGCCAAAAATTTGCAGGAACCGATTTTTGCTATGAAGACATGGAAGTTGCAACCATTGGGGAAAAATACACACCAAAAATCATTGAAGAAAATGAAAGAACATGGAAGCTGGAAATGACACCAAAGGCTGAAATTAGAACAGTATATTCAAAACTTATTATTGAGGTAAATAAAAACAATTATTATGCTTCAGGCATTGAGTTTTTTCATAAAAAATCCGGATTAATAATAAAAAAGCTTACCAATCATCAAATTGAAAAAATTGATGGCCACTGGATAGCGACGAAAACTGAAATGATTGATTTGAAATCAAATCATAAAACCATAATGGAAATGACTTCCATAAAATTTAATAACGGTTTTGCTAATGATGAATTTTCACTTCGTGAATTGAAAAAATAAAAGTGCTATGAAATATTATTTATTCATTACTACTTTATTAACCGCTATTTTTTTCACCAATTCATTTGCCCAGGTTGAAAAACTTAAATTCAGTGGAAATTTATATAGTGAGCAACGTATCAGGTCATCGGACAACAATCCCTGGTCATGGAATGAAAACCGACTTGATCTTTCCCTTCAAAAAAAGTCAGAAGATAAGTTTAACTTCTACACTAACGTTTGGATGAGGAATATAACTTACCCGGACTATAGCACAATTAACCACCTATATTCAAAGGACGCCCTTTACCCTTATAATCTTCAGTTAAGAGAAGCTTATATTGAAATTTATGGCTTTGTATTTAAAAATCTTGATATAAAAATAGGAAAACAGCGTATTGCATGGGGAAAAGCAGATAAACTTAATCCTACTGATAATGTAAATCCTTATGATCTTGAGGACATCTGGGATTTTGGGCGTCATAATGGTTCAGAAGCAATAAGAGCTACTTATTATACCAGTCATTTTTCTATTGAAGGAGTTTTTCTTCCTTATTTTAAACCGGCAAATCTTCCTTTAGGTGACTGGGCATCATCTTTAGGTACTGAATTTACACTGGAACAAGGTTTAGAGCTAAACAACATTTATACAACTATAAATCAACCATCATTAGATTTAAAAGAAAGCTCGCAAGCAGGCTTGAAGTTAAACTGCCTTATTTCCGGTTTCGATTTATCATTAAGTTATTTATATAGTAGAGACGGACTGGGTTTACCAACTGCATCTACCATATTACCTGTAGACACACAATTTGTAAATTCTATTCCATTGGCAATAAATGTAGACATAAACGCGGAATTGTCATTTCCACGTTATCATATTTTTGGGTTTGATTTTGCCGGTTCAGCCGGCCCATTTGGAATTTGGGGAGAAATGGCTGTTTTTCAACCTGTTGAAGAAGGGGTTTTATCAATTGATCTTTCATATTTGTATCCACAAAGTCCGGTTTCTGTAATGGTAGATTCTATAGTTCTGAAAAAAGAATCATTTGTAAAATTTGTACTAGGCGCAGACTATCGTTTTGGTAATGGCTATTATTTCAACATTCAATATTTACATGGCTTCATTCACGAACGAGGTAAAGATGCTTTAAATGATTATTTCATGGGGCAATTTGAAAAAACCTTATACAACGAAAAATTGAAACTTGCCCCTTTAAGCGGGGGTTATATTGTTTCTAACTGGGACGATACTGGTAATAACTTTGCATTAATCTATGCACCGGAAATATCATATCGGCCAAATGATAATGCAGAAATAAGCATTTCCTATAGAATGCTTGAAGGTAAAGGCAAAAACACCTTTGCAACCATAAAGAATAAGGATGAACTTATTTTTAAAGTTAGGTTTCACTTTTGAATTGTAATCCAAAAAGGTTTTTGAAACCTTTTAACCCAATTAATTATTTCTATCTGTCATGAAAAAAATCACAAACTTAAGCCTTGGTAACGGCTGTACAACAAATTTCACTTTTCCTGATCCTTAGTGACTTTTAATATACTTCGTATTTAACCAGATTTGGAAATTTTAAGGTTTTATTCAAAAAAGTTATATTTTTACATTTTATGTTTAATTTAAACTCAAAAAGATGAAAAAATTAACATTTGCATTGACACTAATATTTGCAGTAAATACCATTTTTGCACAAGCTGATAAAGTTGTTGGCTTATGGTTAACTGAAGATGGTGATTCTAAAGTGAAAATATTTAAAGCCACAAATGGTAAATATTATGGAAAAATAGTTTGGCTTGAAGAACCCAACGAAGAAGATGGTACACCAAAAGTAGATGATGAAAATCCGAATGAAAGTTTACAGAGCCGGCCTGTTATGAATATGCAAATCCTAAAAGATTTTGTTTGGGATGAAGACGATACTGAATGGGATGATGGCGAGATTTATGATCCGAAAACCGGGAATACATATTCATCCTACATGTGGTTTGAAGGTGATAAACTAAATGTAAAAGGTTATATTGGGTTTGCGTTTATTGGAAGAAGCACTGTGTGGACCAAAACGCAATAATTTTCATGGTAAACGCATGAAAACCATTAATGATAGAACCGTGATATATAAGCATTCTAACCTATTGGTAAATAAACAACAAAAAACAAATAACAAAACTCAAATAATATCCAAAACCCAAATTCAAAACTTCAAACATTTCTAAAAAAAAAAAGGTAAGAAATATTTTTTTTACAGGTTTTGTCTCAAAATTTCGATTAATAATGTGATTCTATCTATGATTTAGTATGCATTTGGTTTGATGTTCTGAAATTGAAAATAGATAATTAGTCTTTGCAAGAAAAAACCAAATTTCAAAAAAATCACAAAGCTCAATTCTCTAAACAGTTTGATATTTAGTAATTTGAAAATTGAAACTTATTTGATATTTGTATTTTGTTGCTTGTTATTTCAAAACGTTGTTATTTGATGCTTGTTATTTGGATTTTTCTTAAATTTAATCACAAGAGTATTTTTCCATACGTTTGCCTTTCGATAATTTTACAAGCATTTGGTAGTTTAAATAAAAAACAATACATTTGCGCCGAAAATCGGGGTAAATATTGATACAGGGGACCAAAAGTCCCCTGTTTTATTAAATTAAAATGATAAATATAAAAACAATAGAAAAGATCATTTTTAACCAATCTGTGGTTAATGACTTATTTATTGTTTACATAAATGTTAGTCAAAGTAATTCTATTTCAGTAATTATTGACAGTCCCAAAGGAGTTAACATTAACGACTGCAAACAAATTAGCCGCCTGATAGAAAAATCACTTGATCGTGATGTTGAAGATTTCGATTTGAAGGTTTCATCACCTGGTCTTGATCAACCACTTAAGGTTAGGGAACAATATTTGAAAAATATTGGAAGAGAAATAAAAATTATAAAAACTGACGGACAAAAACCAGGTGGTAAGCTCATTAATGTTGAAAAAGATTATATTGAAATTGAATACCCGGAAAAAGTTAAAGTAGAAAACAAAAAAAAGAAACAAATAATACTAAATAAACTTAAAATTAATTTTAACGAAATCAAATCAACTAAAATTGTTATTTCTTTTAAGTGAGAAAAAAGCTAATTAAAAATGGAAAATTTAAATCTTATTGACACGTTTTCGGAATTCAAAGAATTAAAAAATATCGACCGAACTACCATGATGAGAGTCCTTGAAGATGTATTCAGAAATACATTACTTAAGCAATACGGCACTGATGAAAATTTTGATATTATTATTAATATAGACAAAGGGGACTTTGAAATTTGGCGTAATCGAGAAGTAATAGAAGATGATGAACTTGAAGATGCAAATACACAAATATCTTTAGCAGATGCAAAAAAAATCGATGAAGATTATGAAGTTGGTGAAGATGTTACCGATGAGGTTAAATTAGCAGATTTTGGCAGAAGGGCAATCTTATCGTTGCGGCAAAACGTTTCTTCCCGAATTCTTGAACTTGAAAAGGACAGCATCTTTGGTAAATATAAAGACAGAGTCGGGGAAATTATTACTGGTGAAGTATACCAGATATGGAAAAAAGAAATAATGGTAATTGATGATGATGGAAATGAACTTATTCTACCTAAAATTGAGCAAATTCCTTCAGATTATTTCAGAAAAGGTGACACATTGCGTGCAGTTGTAATTAAGGTAGAAATGAGAAATAACAACCCGCTTATTTTAATTTCCAGGGTATCATCAATTTTCCTTGAAAGATTATTTGAACTTGAAGTACCTGAGATATTTGATGGCCTTATAACCATAAAGAAAATTATCAGAATTCCTGGAGAAAGGGCCAAAGTGGCAGTTGAATCATATGACGAACGTGTCGATCCCGTGGGAGCTTGTGTTGGAATGAAAGGGTCAAGAATTCATGGTATTGTAAGGGAATTAAAAAATGAAAACATTGATGTTATAAATTTTACAAACAATATTGAGCTTTATATTCAGCGATCATTAAGTCCGGCAAAAATAAGTTCAATAAAAATAAACGATGAAGACAAAACAGCCGAGGTGTTTTTAAAACCAGACCAGGTTTCATTAGCTATAGGTAAAGGGGGATCAAATATTAAACTTGCAAGTCAGCTTACTGGTTATGAAATTGATGTTTACCGGGAAATTGTAGAGGATGACGAAGACGTTGATCTTGAGGAATTTGCTGACGAAATTGAAAGCTGGGTTATTGATGAATTGAAAGCAATTGGCTGCGATACTGCCAAAAGTGTGTTAGAATTATCATTTGAAGATTTAGTGAAAAGAACTGATTTAGAAGAAGAAACAATAAATGAGATACTTAAAATATTTAAAGCGGAATTTGAATAATAGCGAAGATAAACTAATTTCGCACTATTCTTTGTTTTTTGTGCATATTTGAAAAATACTATTAACCGATATATGACAATTGATAAAAAAGCAAAAAGGCTTAGTAAATTAGCTCGTGAATTTAACGTTGGAATTCATACTATTGTTGATTTTCTCAAGAAGAATGGTTTTGATATAGACACAAATCCCAACACAAAAGTGTCTTTTGAATGCTATGAACTTCTTGTTACAGAATATGATCCGGATCGCAAAACACGAGAAGAATCAGAAAAACTTGAACTTGGTATTAACAGACAAAAAAATGAAACCATATCAATAGATGAAGTAGAAGGAGAAATTTCGGTAGAAGAAGTTGAAGAGACTATATCTTTTGAACATGATAAAGACGAAACAGTTAATGTAAAAATAGTTGGTAAAATTGATCTTGATGTCAAAGAAACAATAACAGAAAAAGCTGACAAAGAGCCTGTTACGGGAGAAGTAAGTGAGAAAGCTGAAATTGAAGAAACAAAGCGGGAAATTGAAGAAATAACAGATGAGAATATCTCCGAAGAAGATAAAGAAAGTATCAAAGTTGTAGGTAAAATCGATCTTTCCTCTATAAACCAAAAGACAAGGCCTCCAAAGAAAACAAAAGAACAAAAGGAGGAAGAAAGAAAAGCCAGGAAAAAAGAGCAGGAAAAGAAAAAAGAAGTTGAACAAAGTAAAGATCATACCAAAGAAATACATGAGGAAATAACCGAACCCATTGCAGAAGATATTACTAAAGAAAATATTGGAAAAGTTTATAAAACTAAAATTGTAACACTTTCAGGACCTACAGTTGTTGGTAAAATAAATTTAGTTGAACCCGCGCCTAAAAAAGTAGATAAAGAATCATATAAAAAGAAAAAGAAAAGAAAGCGGATTAAAAAAGATAAAATAGATATTATCAAAGATAAAGAAGAACTAAAAACCGACACAAAAAAGGAAATAATACAGAAGAAAAGGAAAAAAGGGAAACCACAAAAGGGAAAAACATGGCAAGCTAAACCTGAAGTTGACGAAGAAGAAGTACAAAAACAAATTAAAGAGACTCTTGCAAGGCTTACTTCTAAAGGAAAATCAAAAAGTGCAAAATACAGAAGATCAAAGCGTGAGGCTGCATCGCAAAAACAAACCGAGGAAATAGAAAAACAAGAACTTGAAAAAAATATCTTAAAAGTAACTGAATTTGTTACAGTTAATGAACTTGCAACAATGATGGAAGTTCCTGTAACTGAAGTCATTTCAGCTTGCATGAATTTAGGGCTGCTTGTTTCCATTAATCAGCGCCTGGATGCTGAAACAATGTCCCTGGTTGCCGATGAGTTCAATTTTCAGGTACAATTTGTTGACGCTGAAGTTTTAGATTTAGTTGAAGTGGAAGATGATGATGATGCTTCATTAGAACCAAGGCCACCTATCATAACTGTTATGGGCCATGTTGACCATGGTAAAACTTCATTGCTTGACTTTATAAGAGATACAAATGTTATTGCTGGTGAAGCAGGTGGAATTACACAACACATTGGAGCCTACAGTGTTACCTTAGATGGCGAGAAAAGAATAACATTCCTGGATACACCGGGACATGAAGCATTTACTGCAATGCGGGCAAGAGGGGCACAAATAACAGATGTAGCTATTATTGTTGTGGCTGCTGACGATAATGTTATGCCTCAGACTGTTGAAGCAATAAACCATGCTCATGCTGCTGGAGTGCCAATTGTTTTTGCTATTAATAAAATAGACAAACCAGGTGCAAACCCCGAAAAAATTAAAGAAGAATTGGCCAATATGAATTTTATGGTTGAAGACTGGGGAGGAAAATATCAATCTCAGGAAATTTCTGCTAAAAAAGGAACAAACATAGAAGACTTATTAGAGAACGTATTACTTGAAGCAGAAATACTGGACTTAAAAGCTAATCCAAACAAAAATGCAATTGGTACTGTATTAGAATCTTCGCTTGACAAAGGAAGAGGGTACATTACTACTATATTGGTAGAAGGAGGAACCCTTGAAATTGGAAATATTGTTTTAGCTGGAAGTTATACAGGAAGAGTAAAAGCACTTTACAACGAAAGAGACAGGCAAATTGAATATGCAGGACCAGCTACACCAGCATTAATATTAGGTTTGAACGGGGCACCACAAGCTGGCGACAAATTCACGGTTATGGAAAGTGAGCGTGAAGCAAAGTCAATAGCAAATAAACGCGAACAATTACAAAGGGAACAAGGATTAAGAACACAAAAACATATTACACTTGATGA
>DAOVJU010000166.1 GCA_030632095.1 Chlorobiota bacterium | reverse complement strand
TGATATATTTGAAATTATTCCTATGCTTATTAAAAAAATAAAAGAATCTAACATAAAGATAAAACAGTAATTATTAAAATATTTATAAGTGAGTAATATAGAACGTTTAATGTTTGTTATAGTTTTTTTGGCGGCTATAACTTTCTTTTTGAAAAATGCATTTAGGGTATTTGCCATAATGTGCCTTGGCCGTTGGGAAAACCGTTTTGATAACCTTTGGTCACGCTTTGGAAACTTGCTAAAATATGGATTTGGCCAATTAAGGGTTATTAAAAGGAAGTTCGGTATAAACCATTTCTTCCTATTCTGGGGCTTCATGTCTTTAGTACTAGTATACCTTGAATTTCTGATAAATGGGATGCTCCCAAAATTTAGCCTTGCATTTTTAGGTACTATACCTTACGGAGTGCTATTATTTATTGCGGATATAATGTCGCTTGTATCAATTATTTGTGTTATTATTGCTATGCTTCGAAGAGCATTATTCCGCCCAAAACATATTGATCCAACACTTGATGCATTTGTCATACTTTCGATGATCACTGTATTAATGGTAGCCTTTTTTGCAGAAAATGCATGTAAAGTAACTCTCAATAAGCTTCCAATGACAGAATGGAGGCCGGTCTCTTCTTATTTGTCAACAATATTTGCTGGTATGCCTGATAATAATGTGCATGTTTTGTCAAGGGTTTTTTATTGGGTGCATGGAATAGTACTCTTATTTTTCATAAATTATTTACCTTTTAGTAAACACTTGCACATACTTACTGCTCTGCCAAATTGTTTTTTCAGAAGCCCTAAACTTCTGTCAACAGTACCACGTTTAATATTTAGAAAAGGCGAAGAATTCGGTGTTTCGAAAGTTGTACAATTCACATGGAAAGACATCCTTGATTTTATGGCTTGTACAGAATGTGGCAGATGTCAGGATGTATGTCCGGCAACTTATACTGATAAGCCATTGAACCCAAAATTAATGGTACACCAGGGAAAGGTCAACATTTTTAAAAATGGCGCTAAGATTCGGGAACAAAGACCTTCTGATATGATTGCATCTGCACCTAAAAATGCAAAAATGGAAGTTCCTCTCATTAATTGCAACGAAGAAAGTGTATCAACAGATGCAATTTGGTCTTGCACATCTTGTGGAGCATGTATGCAGGTTTGTCCTGTATTTATTGAGCATGTTCCTAAATTTATAAAAATGAGACGACACTTGGTAATGGAGGAAGCTGATTTCCCTGAAGAACTAATATCATTTTTCGAAGCTGCTGAACAGCGCTTCAATCCCTGGGGTTTTGCTCCAACTGACAAAATAAAATGGACTACAGACTTTGATATTCCGATAATTTCCGAAAAAAATAAAGCTGAATACCTCTTCTTTGTTGGCTGTGCCGGGGCATTCGATAATAGATCCAGACAAGTGACTATTTCGCTAACAAAAATATTAAACAAAGCAGGTATTTCATGGGGAATACTTGGCAATGAAGAAAAATGCTGTGGTGACTCACTTAGGAAACTAGGTAATGAATACGTTTTTGAGAAAATGGTACAAGATAATATAGAGATTTTTAAAAAATATGGTATTAAAAAAATTATAACTTTTTGCCCACATTGTTTTTCAACTCTAAAAAATGATTATAAACAGTTTGGTGCAGATTTTGAAGTTATTCATCATACTCAACTTATTAATTCATTAATAGAAGTAGGTAGAATTAAACCTGTAAAAAATACTAATGAAAAGATTGTAATCCATGATTCATGCTATTTAGGAAGATATAATCAAATATATGATGAGCCAAGGAATATTATAAAAGCATGCTCTGGTGGAAATAAACCTTTGGAAATGAAAAAATGCAAGGATAATAGTTTCTGTTGTGGAGCTGGTGGAGGAAGAATGTGGATGGAAGAACTCATTGGCAAACGTATTTATCTCGAACGTACACAACAGGCAATTAGCACAAAAGCTTCAATTATTGCAGTAGCTTGCCCATATTGTTTAACCATGTTCGAAGATGGTGTGAAAGATGAAAAAGCAGGAAATGAAATATGGGTAAAGGATATTGCTGAAATTGTTTTGGATTCTATTTCTGAATAAGCTATACTGAATCTTATCAGGTTCACGACCGCGTGTCGCCTTAGCTTTAGCGTTTCACCTACGGCAAGCCTACGGCGACCGAAGTGTGGCACAAAGTAAAACTGTTTAGAGTCAGTTATATCCCGCTTTATGCGAGGATTACCTTCGATGAGGGCTTCGCCGTTCTCGAAAAAGTTTACTTTATTGGAACTCGATAAGAACAAACTCATTTTTTCGCAACTAAACGTCGTTTCTCCTTTCGTAGTTTTACTATGGAAAAGGATATCATAGCCTGTCCTGATTTTTTTTCGGGAAACACCACAAAAATAAATAATTTTGTGAGTACGGTATATATCTAAAACCAATCTGTTAATGGCATTTTTCCAAAATATCCATTACCTGCTTCCCTGCTTCATCAATTGTTTTACCCAATTAAACAAATCCATGGTTTTTAAGTATGAAGAAATTCAAATCGCTTAATATTTTCTCAACGCTTTCTACCAATCCCATAGTACCATAGCTATCTTCCCTTTTAGTTTCTGTAATCCTCAACCGTTTGGCATTTGCTAAAATCTCTGAACTATGCCCATGCATAATAACATTAATATCCTGCCTGTTTATATATATTGAACTATGTAAAAAACTTTCGGATGAAGGTTCTTTTTTCCCTTCCACAAATACTCTATGAATGTCAAAATCACACTTTCTGACAGTGACAAATTTATCATATGTAAGATTATCTTTCAATCCGATTTTACTTCCTGTAATAATAAATTCATTTTGATTTTCAGAAATTCTAAAACTTAAATTCCCTGCTGAACCACCTTCATAAGGAGGAGCTAAATTGTATTTGTGAAATTGTGAGCACCAATATTTAAGTTCCTCAAGCCGTTGATCTTTAGGAACTTTATCTGATAGAAATACAGTTTTAAATTTTACTCCTATATATTTCATTACTCAATTTTTATAATTATCTCATTTGGTTTAAAAATTCCCTTTTCAGTTATAATCCCGGTAATAAATTTAGCCTGAGTAACATCAAAGGATGGGTTTAAACATTCTGATCCTGGCGAAGTAACTTGAATTCTATGCATTTCGCCATTTTTATCAGGTCCACATTGAAATTTAATTTCATCCTGGCTTCTATATTCAATGTCAATTTCATCACCATTTTTACATTCAAAATCAATAGTGGAAACCGGGGCAGCTACATAAAACGGTATATTATATTCTTTAGCTGCAATAGCCTTTTCTAAAGTACCAATTTTGTTTGCAACATCTCCATTAGCAGCTATTCTGTCGGCCCCAACTATAACCATATCTATCTTCCCCAACGACATTAAATAAGCTCCTGCATTGTCAGGTATTATTTTATGTGGAATATTTTGATTATTTAATTCCCACCCGGTTAATCGTGCTCCCTGGGCTCTTGGCCTGGTTTCATCTACATATACAAACACATCCTTGCCAGATTCATGTGCTTTATAAATTGGTGATAATGCTGTTCCATGATCTACAAAAGCCAACCAACCAGCATTACAATGTGTTAAAATATTCATCTTAGGTGAAATAAGCTCATTTCCAAACTCTCCTATTTTTCTGGAATCTTCAGCATCTTTATTAGCCACATTTTCAGCCTCATTAATCGCATCTTCTACAGATTTCAAAGCTGCTTGATATACTCTTTCAGTAGCATAAAACAAGTTTCTTGCAGTAGGTCGTGTATGTTCAATTATATATCTGGCCTCCCTTACAAAGTTTTCATAATTCTCATTTTGAGCTTCAATTGCCGCCTGTGCCATTGCATATCCGGCAGTTGCTCCAATTGCCCCTGCTCCTCTAACTAGCATTTTAATAATTGCATTGCAAGTTTCAATGTAACTTTCTGATTTGTATATTTTAAATTCGAATGGCAACAGGTTTTGTTCTATTAAAAATACATCACTGCCTTCCATCCAAACTGTTCTGTAATCCTGTTTATTTACTTTCATGAATAATAATATTTAGGTACTATCATTTTTTAGTGAATTGGATTGTTTAAGTCGGAAGTACGAAGCCGGAAGTTTGAAGTCCAAAGTTTTCCACTTCATCTTCTATCTTCGGTCTTCCGTCTTTCCTCTCCCACTAAATTCATAGTATAACTACTGTTTATATATAAAATAACAATATTTACCGTGCATTTATTCTAACCCCTACAACTAAAATATCGTCAATTTGTTCTTCATTACCCTTCCAACTTAAAAGATTGTCTTCTAAAATGGATTTTTGCTCCTTCATTGATTTCCCTTGAATCTTTTTAATTAATAACTTAAAACTACTCAAGCTAAATCTTTTATCATCAGGTCCGCCAAACTGGTCAATATATCCATCAGAAAATAAGTATAGGGTATCATCTTGTTTTAAAATAAATGTTTGGCTGCTGAATAACTGATTTGACCTATAATGTTTGGCAATTGGCATTCTGTCAGGTTTAAGTTCAATCAATTCACCACTATTCGACTCATTTTCATTTACAGCTATATTCCTGCAAATAATTAATGGATTCATTGCACCTGAATATTGCAAAGTATTGTTTTTTTTATCTATTGAAACAAGGCAGATATCCATGCCATCATTGGTCTCTTCATCTCTTTCTGCTTGATGAAGGGAATCTATAACATTTAACCTTAAGCGATTTAAAATCTCGTCTGCTTCAGTGATTCTTTTCTCATTTACTATCTTGTTCAGAAATGAAACGCCAAGCATACTCATAAAAGCTCCCGGAACTCCATGTCCGGTACAATCTGCAATTACTATAATTATCTTTTCATCTATTTCGTTTATCCAGTAGAAATCACCACTCACTATTGAATGTGGTTTATTAAGTATGAAATAATCTTTTAATATGTTATCAATGAATTCTTTCGATGGGAAAAGCGCTACCTGAATTCGTTTTGCATATTTGATACTATCAGTTATTTCCATATTTTTATTAAATATCTCGTCTCTTTGAATTTCAATTTCTTCTTTTTGCTGTTGTATTTCAGCCGTCCTTTTTCTAATAATATTCTCAAGTTTAATGTTTGCTTCTTTCAATCGCCTTGAATTTATTTTTATTCCCAAATAGAAAAACAAAACAAATAGTATGAAATAAAAAAAGTAGGCAACTAAGCTTCTATACCATGGTGGCAGGATAATGAAACTATATTTCGCTTCAACGCTTTCTATATCATAAATATTTTTAGCCTTTACATGAAAAGTATAAGATCCTTCCCATAAATTGGTATATTCTTTTTTTGTTTCTTTTGACCAGGCCGACCAGCTCTTATCTTTACTGAAACCTTTTAAAAAATAACTATACTGGTTTTTATCAGCAGGAGTATAAAAAGCAGCTGAATAGTTAAACTGAATTGAATTATCTTTATAGTCAAGTATGGTGTTTTCATCATTCACATTTTCGGTGTTTGTATTGATATTATTTCCGGAACAACCTGGTCCGCAACCCCAGTATATCATAGAATCATTGTTTATCTGTACTTTCCTGATTAATGTATTATAGGATTTGAAATAATCTGTTTTTTTATTGCTGTTATAAGCATACAAGCCTTTTGAGCCTCCGATCCAGGTTATACCATCGGGCTCAGGATAAATGCATTGTACATCCATGTATGGTATCCTTCTGAGTGAAATAGTATCGCGAATGATCTGATTGCCTTGTTTATTTAGCAATATTTCGGAATATGGTTTTTGGGGATTAGAACCAATCCAGCAATTTTTATTATGATCAATCACAAAACGGTATATACCATAAGTTCCATCTGAAAAAACATCTCCGAACCGCGGATCAGGTATAAAGCGTTTATCGATACTGTCAAATTTCATAAATCCTTGTTCTGTAGCAAATACGATTTCATTATCAAATATTTGAAAAGTAATATCTTTTGAAAAGGGTAAACCATTAGTCTGTTGTTTAAATCTTTCAATTGTATAATTTAAATCATGTATATTATTAAAGCCTTTATGAAAACTTTCTTTTTCAGGTTTAATTCTGATCAAACCATTATATGCTGTTTGCAACCAGAAATTTCCGTCAACATCTTCAACTATTTTTCTGATTTGCTCACTAATATCTATAAACTTTCCACAATCTTTAAAAGAACCATTTTCATATCGAATGATACCTAATCCATTATCTAATCCGGTAAAAATCAGTGAGGGAAAACTAACAGCCTGGTACAAATAATATGATTTACTACTAAGATTAATTAATAATTCTGCTTTAATGTCCCCCCTGTCAATTTTTATTTCGAACACACCTTGCATAGAGCAAACTAATAGCTTTTGAGCCTTTCTATTGTCAAACGTTTTAAATTTTATAAATTTCCAGGCATGCGTTGTAAATCCTTCCAATTCATTGAATTTGCCATTACTAAAATAAAACACCCCTTGAGATGTGGCAGCAAATAAAATCCTGTTATATCTGATTAAATCAATAACAGTTCCGTTTAAACCGTTTGTTTCATCATAATACCGTACGGGTGAATTCCGATCCAGTACAGAAAGTCCACTATTCTGACAAACCCAGATATTGTTGTAATTGTCATTGTAGGTATACCAAACCTGATCGTTTTGTAAACCATTACCTGTATTTATTTTACCGGAGATATTTCCATATTTATCGATAACAATTATTCCATTTTTAAGAGTTGATATAACAAAATGGTCATCTTCTAAATTACAAGCATGATATGGAAAATTCTCAATAAGAAACTTATCTGTTGAAAAAAAACCTGATGGTTTAGTAATTAATTCGTTACCGGAGCTATTCGGGTCATAAATATATAGTCCGTTTTTAACAGTAATGACAAGCATTTTATTGCTTTCATAAGGCAAAATATTATAAATGAGATAATTATTAAAACTTTCATAATTGTCAACAAGCCTTAATGAATCGTTATTATCAATTTTCATTAAGCCAATACGGTCTTCGCTTATATAAATTTCATCCCGAATACAATAACTCAGAAAAAATCCTTTTTTTTTCGGTTTCCAAAAATTAGAAAAACCTTCTTTCCACCTGAATATCGATTCATCTGAATAAAAATAAATACCTTTTGATGTTGCATGAATCCTCCAAATGTTAGTAAAATTCTGGCGAACAGAATCCAAATCTTTACTTAAGGAAAAATAATTGAGCCTTTCGCAATTGTCAGGTTTCAAATAACCAAATTCGCCTACACCACCAACATATATTGTCCCAATACTATCAATTTCAAGCGATCTGA
>DAOVJU010000523.1 GCA_030632095.1 Chlorobiota bacterium | reverse complement strand
AGATTAGAAAATGCAATGTTTATTAAGGATAATTGCACGGGTTTTGAAGATTATAAAAAGAAATTATTGAATGAAGATTTTGATGCACTTGTTGAATGTTCTGGAATTAATTGTCTTGGAAAAGTTGTAAGTTTTGCGAAAGAATTTAATAATGAAATGAATGCAATCTTAGTATTTGCAGAAAAAGATATTTCATCAGCAGCAAGCTACGAATTGCAAAATCTTGCATTGATAACAGGTAAATTAGGGAAAACTGCCAGTGGCCTGATTTCCTTGAAGGAGAAAAGCAATTCACATGGTTTATTTGATATGGGAGTTGGCCATAAAATTGGAGTTGGAGGTGAATCAATAAATGATTTGGATTTCAGAAAACGGTTAAAGGAAAAGTGGAAAATTGAAGATTTACCTGTCTACAAGGAAAAAGCTCATCAGGATATGCTTGATGATGGAAAAATAAAAAATATGTTTGTTTTTGGTGAAGACCCTGTTGGTTGTACTTTAAATAAGAAAAAAATTGAAGATTGGTTTGATAATGCTGATTTTGTTGTAGTTCAGGACTATTTCATGAGCGAAACTGCAAAGAAAGCCGATCTGATTTTGCCATCTTCTTTGCCACTCGAACTTGATGGAAGCTTTACCAATACACAAAAATATATTCAGGAATTTAAAAAACAAAAGGATTCTGAAATTGAAAAATCTTCAATTGATCAGTTAATAAACCTTTTACAAAAGTTTGGTTCTAATGGTTTGGAAAGCATTGAAGACATTAAATTAGAAATTGCTTCATTACTACCTGTGAAAAACGAAAATGTAAACTATAAATTTACAACTACGGATATTGATAATTACAACAGAATGTTTGAACACGGGTGTGACATAGTTGTAAAAATGTTTAATGAAGAGTTTGAAGAGAATTTCCAATAGCTGTTAATCCAATAAACACCAATCATTTATAAGGAAATGATAATAATTATTAGTAAATTTGAGTAATAACCTGTAAAACAATAACATTGCCTATGTACGATTTTTTGACATTCATATTAAAATGCCCGTTATGTAATGAATCATTAATGGATGATAAAGTTCAAGTAGATAATAGCCCTGGTATTAAACTCAATATTGAAATTGATAATAAACAAGGAGCCATATTTTTAAGTTCGGTATATGAAAGTTATAATTACTCCTGTGATATAGATATTCCATTAGATATGATCGCAGTATTCAGTTGCCCGCATTGTGCTTCAAAATTAATAAGTAAAACTAATTGCGATACTTGTGATGCTCCAATGATACCTTTCAATTTAGATATGGGAGGTAGAGTAAATATTTGTTCCAGAAGTGGATGTAAAAATCATTACGTTAAATTTAATGACCTTGAAGTAGCATTAAAAAAGATGTATCAGGAACATGGTTTCAGAGGAAGAAGCTATCCGGGAACTCCACCTGATTTTGACCTCATTAAAGTTGAAGAGAAAAAAGACGAGGACAAGGAAATTATTGAGTCAGGAACTTTTCTTCAATCATATTGCCCTTATTGTAAGAAAAGCTTGATTGAAGATAACAAACTGAAAGTGAAAATTACTAATGGAAAATCAGGTTTCTTGTATTTAAGCCCGTATTTAAATGTATTTACATCCAAATCAACTATTTTTCTTTATGAAGATGAACGTGCTGAAGATATTTTGTGCCCTTATTGTGATAAAAGTTTGATGGATAAGCAAAAGCGTTGTGGTAGTTGTGGTTCACCTATAGCAAAAATACTGATAAGTGCTCGTACAAAGATGCTTGATTTTTATATTTGCAGCAAAAAAGGATGCAGATGGCACGGGCTAAGTGACGAAGATTTAAACGATATAAGGTTGGATGATAGCCTTGAATGGTAAATAATATCAACATATTATTTCTGTTTGGTTGTGTTTATTAATGGTAATACCATGGATTTAATAGGTAATATTTTAATCATTTTCATCCGATAGCTATCGGGTAAAATAACAGTAGAACCTTATTAATTGTATATTAATTATATTTTATTTTTTAACATGTTTCAAATAATGCGTAAGCAGGAAATGGCAAAGGGATCAATAATACGTTTTGATATTGATGCTCCAAAAATTGCAAAAAAATTATTACCCGGACAATTTATTATTCTGCGGGTTAACGAAACCGGAGAGAGAATACCACTAACTGTAGCAGACAAAGATGCCTTTGCCGGCTTTATTACTATTATATTCCAGGTTGTTGGTAAAACTACGGCATTAATGCGTTCATTAAATGAAGGTGATTCTATTAAAGATATTGTTGGACCTTTGGGAAAACCTGCCGAGGTTGAAAATATTGGAACAGTGATTATGGTTGGGGGCGGAACCGGTGTAGCAATACTCCATCATGTTGCAAAAGCATATAAAGAAGCCGGAAATTATGTAATTGGAATTATTGGGGCCCAGGACAAAGAATTGCTCATTATGGAAAATGAAATGAATGTAATTTGCGATGAACTTGTAATTACAACAGATAACGGCAGTTATGGTGAAAGGGGATTTGTAACTCAGCCTTTGAAAAAGTATATGGAAGAGAGATACGATATAAAACTGGTATATGCTATTGGCCCGATTGTTATGATGAAAAACGTTTGTTTGCTAACCGGAAAATTTAAAATCCCAACCATGGTGAGCCTGAATCCGATAATGATTGATGGAACAGGAATGTGTGGAGGCTGCAGGGTAAAAGTTGGGGGCAAAACCAAGTTTTGTTGTGTAGATGGGCCTGACTTTTTAGGTAGTGAGGTTGATTTTGATGAATTGGAGAAGCGAAATAGCCTTTATATAAAGGATGAGAAAGAATCATTACTAGCTTCCATTCGATAAGCAATATTAGCTTATTATTAAATATTGTAGTTTCTTTACGATTAATTTTAAATCATACTCACTCT
>DAOVJU010000193.1 GCA_030632095.1 Chlorobiota bacterium | reverse complement strand
TAAAAATCAAAAGTTGAATCTTTCTTTTTTTACCAAAAGAGAATGGAGCAATGAACATATTACTGAGAAAAAAACTGAGGCAGGTTTTGTTAATATTTCAAGTCCGGAATTGACTGCATTTGATCTGGTATATTATCATAAAAACATTGGAGGGCTAAACAGAATCATATCTATCCTGGAAGATTTATCTGAAGTAATAAAATCAACAACACTTGTCATTATTGCTAAAACTCAAAAGACAAGTACAATACAACGACTAGGTTACCTACTTGATATTATAGGAAATGAAAATCTTACATCATCTCTCAGTGCCATCGTCAAAAAAAGGAAAATAAAGCTTATTCCTTTATCTATTCCTCATAAAGATTACCCAGGCGATATTAATGAGAAATGGAAAGTTATTATTAATACTGAAATTGAAACTGAATGATACCCAGACGATATATTGAAGAATGGAAAGAATTTGCACATTGGCCAGAAGATGCCCAGGTAGAGCAGGATTTGGCAATTGAAAAAGCCATAATACAATTATTTTCTGATCCCTTTCTTCAAGAGAGATTGGCATTCAGAGGTGGAACTGCAATTCACAAAATATTTCTTAAGCCACAGGTAAGATATTCTGAAGATATTGACTTAGTTCAAATAAAATCGGAACCAATAAAAGACACTTTATCTGCAATCAGAAAACAATTGGATTTTCTAGGCAAGCCATCATCTAAACACAATGTTAATAATAATACACTTATTTATAAATTCGAATCGGAAATACCACCGGTTAGCACTCGAAAACTGAAAATTGAGATCAACTGTAGAGAACATTTTACAGAACTGGGATATAAAAAAATTGAACATAAAATAGAAAATACATGGATTAAGGGATACACTGAGATTATATCTTTTGAAGCAGAAGAATTGCTGGGTACTAAACTTCGTGCATTATTTCAACGCAAAAAAGGACGTGATTTGTTTGATCTATTTTATGCTTTAGATAATTTGGATCTTGATCATAATAAAATAGTTCGTTGTTATAAAAAGTATATTTCTTTTTCTGTGGATAAGTCTCCTACTCAGAAACAATTTTTTCGAAATATGGAAGGAAAACTAAGCAATCCGGATTTTGAAGGAGACATATATGCACTTTTAAGGCCAGGTATTGAATATGATCAAAATAAAGCTTATGAATTGGTTAAAACCACATTAATAGACAAAATATAACAACCAATGAGATTAAACCCAATAAAACCCCGAAATGCCCTTAATAAAGCTTTTCTCAAGCTCAAAGCTAATCGGAATCAAATTGAAAGCTTTAAAACGAATCTCATTGAGCTAATTGATACTATAAATGAAAAGGAATCAGAGGAATTTCATAAGAACCTGGTATCTGACTTTTTGAAAAAAACCTACTTCTCCCCTAACCATTTCATAAACACTAAAGGAAGAAACGACCTGGTTATTCATAATGGTAAAAATGCTAAAAGTAGTGTTGGTGTGATCATTGAAGCTAAAAAGCCTACGAATACCAGTGAAATGATCAAAACTGACAACATCAATAAAAAGGCTTTTCAGGAACTAGTACTTTACTATTTGAGAGAACGGATCACTCAAAAGAACCTTGAAGTAAAGTACCTTATTGTTACAAATATTTATGAATGGTTTATTTTCGATACTCAAATCTTTGACCGCTTATTTGCACAAAATAAAAACCTGGTAAAACAATTTACCGATTTTGAAGAAAATCGTTTAGCTGATAGCAAAACTGATTTCTTTTACCATGACATTGCAGAACCTTTTATTGATGGAATAACATCCGAAATTACGTTTACGCATTTTGATATACGTAATTATGATAAGCCTCTCAGAAATGACGATAAAAAAGAGGATAACAAGCTTATTGCCCTTTATAAATTACTCCCTCCAGCTCCACCTTCGCTCGCCGAAGCCTTGGCGTAGGAGAGCTTTGCTCACCCCCACCAAGGCTTCATCGAGCTACGGCGGATACAGTCCACTTTTAATCAACATAAAAATTTGCATATTTTGCTGTTATTATAAACTCTTAAATATATCTAAAAGATAAAATCTAACCACAATTAATGAAAATATGTTTAAGTATTTCTTATTTCAATATCGGTTCAATTTCTTTATGAATTCTTGAAATCATATAAAAAGGTAAATTCAATAAGGTAAACCTTTTTCCGGATAAAGTTAGGGCTTGATCTACGGATTTTTTCCCGGACCATAATCGAATCGCAAAATTAGTTTTCGAACGGTCAATAAACTGATGAAGTGACCGCAATCGTCCTATAGCTCCTGACTTTACTTCAACCGGAATAACCTTGCTGTTATATACGTATAAATAATCTACTTCAGCACTTGAAGTTGATTTTTCCCTTGTCCAGAAATGCAGTTTATCCTGCAAGGATTTTGTATATGCCAATAGTTCTTGTCCGACAATATGTTCTGCAATTTTCCCCCGGTATAATTCGCTGATCTCTATATTTTGGAGTAACTCCACCTGCACTCCGGAAATATAGTTTACCAGGCCTGTATCCAATAAATGTAACCTTGGCTTAAATTTTACATTGGGCAACAAAGGCAATTGAAGCGCATTTGTTGGATAAACCAATTGAAGCAACATGGTTTTCTGCAATGTTATGAAAGCCTCTTTCATTTCCCTTGAACGATACACAGAATTGCCAAACTTTTCGAAAGTGATCCTGTCACATGCCCCGTAAAATGCCGTATTAATAATGTGTCTGATATATTGGATCATTGATACATTTTTTGCGTATTTCTCCACATCATCCAGATAAGACAAAATCAAACTATCATAAATATCTCCAAGAGAAGAAATATCGCTGGTTTTTGCGTATTGGTCAACAACTTCAGGCATACCTCCGATTATGACATAATTATGAAACAAAGAAGATAGCTTATCATGAGCATAAGCAGGAAAATCATCTTGTTTTAGTAAAACAAGGCTTTGATCTTCATTGCATGCAACAAGAAACTCAATAAATGAGCAAGGTCTGATAGCCATATATTCCACTCTTCCAACCGGGAAAGAAATTCGTTTATTAATAAGATTTTCAAGAAGCGATCCTGCTGCTATTACATACAAATCACCTGCTTCCTCATTAAAGTAACGCAATAAACCAACTGCCTCCGGTGAATTTTGGATTTCATCAATAAATATAAGCGTTTTCCCATTGTTTCGCTTTTTACCTGCGTAAATAAATAAGGACATGATCAATTCATGGAATGTGTTTTCAGCATCGAACAGTTGTCTTTCTTCTTTTTTTTCAAGATTAAGATAGATATACTGGTCAAAATCTTTAGCAAACAAATGTATGGCCGTTGTTTTCCCAACCTGCCTGGCTCCTCTTATAATCAGCGGTTTCCGGTTTGCTTTCTCTGCCCATTTCTTAAGTTGTACTAAAATAGTTCTGTTAAACATAAAAACATCTTGTTATAGTTTTGTATCAAATTTAGGGATAAATTTCGAACTATTTGTAATAAACTTAGGGATATTTTGTGATAATTAAGTAATAAACTTAGGGGTATTTATTTTCTTTGCTAATTTAATCCTTAACCCTCCTTCAAAATCCGTAAATTCCTCACATGTGGGGAAGATAATTAAGTGTAAATGAAAATTCTGTAGCATTTTTATTTTACAATAATTTAGTGAGCTTCAATGGCCGAAGTTTATTTCCTAAAAAATAATTTGTATCATAGGCTTGTATCTCATAGTGCAATGACAATTCCTATTACACAGGATGTACCAATGATCTGGAAGAACGACTTGACAGACACAATAAGGGACATATTCATTTTACAAAGAATAAACTTCCGGTTAATATAGTTACTTACATTGCATTTACTAATAAATATAAAGCCTTCGAATTCGAAAAATACTTAAAAAGCGGTTCGGGAATTGCTTTTCGAAATAAAAGATTAACATACGAAGCGACTGAATTACCTTGTCCCTGGCAACATGCACCACTACCTGGCTGCTTTGCTTATCACGATAATAGCTCATAAAAGAAAATGAGAACGACTTACCCTCTTTGGTAAGCTTCCTCTTTTCTGCAATAGCCGAATAAAGATCAATTGTTTTTTCCATGCTACGAATGTAGATGGAAGGTGTGTGGTGGAAAAGGACAAAAAAAGAAGTAAAAAGGCACGCATTACAAATGCTCGCCAGTGAGGAGAAAGTGCGCAAAAAAGTGTACGGATTGAAAGTAAATTATTTTTTTATTCTTATAAAGTTGAATGGCAATTTTATCATTTCCAGGTAATTTTCACCTGTTTCTAACATGTCTTCATCAATTTCATTATAATACCAGTTGATCACAACATTTGCATCTTCGTTTTCATTTTGCATATTTTCAAGCTTTTTAAAAAAACGCAAAAGACCCCTATTCGAACTTGAATTAATGTACTCTAATTGTATGTTCACTATTGTTTCTGGTTGGTAATTTTCCTGATATTGTTCAATCCAATCAAAAATGGGGCTATATACTTCCATTAACGGATCTTCACCTATTGACACTCCTTTTATTTCTATTAATCCTTCATTTGCATCACAAATTATTGTAGGATTTTCATTACTACCTTTTATCCTAATTGAATCCATATTATTTTCATATGATACTAAATTTAAATATACTTATAAATAAAATATAAACTATTAAGAATTATATTGCTTTTCGAAAAAAAAGATTAACATAAATCAATGTAGTTACGAAGCGACTGAATTACCTTGTTCCTGGCAACATGCACCACACCCTTACTGATTTGCTTATCACGATAATAGCTCATAAAAAAAATGAGAATGACTTACCCTCTTTGGTAAGCTTCCTCATTTCTGCTATAGCCGAATAAAGATCAATTGTTTTTTCCATGCTACGAATGTAGATGGATGGTGTGTGGGGAAAGGACAAAAAAGAAGTAAGAAGGCACACATTACAAATGCGTGCTATTGGGAAATGTCTTTTAGTCATTAACTATGATGCGTTTTTGTAGTACGTTTATTTATTCTCCGGTAGCTGTGGAATTAAAGCAAATGCATCAAACGGAAGTACTCTTTCCCTCATAAGAATTTTGTTACTAAAATGCCTTGAAATTTCCATTCGTTTGTTGAAATCCTCTGGTTTTCCTTTGTAGTGAAAGTTTTGAATAGCTAAACATTTTTCGTGCTCAAAAATTGTTTTAAGCAATGTTTTGTCAGATAGCCCACAAGAATGACCAACTACAAAAACATCAAATTCACGTTCCTCAAGATAATTAAGTAATTTATGATAGTTATTTGTTCTTGGGTAATGAAATGATTTTATCTTTCTCAAAAATTCGTTTTCTCCTTCAACTTCAAATTGCTTATATTCTTCTCCAGTATCATCACCATATCCGAAAATTATTGGATTATTCTCATCATTGACTGTGCCATGTATGTGCAAATTTATACTTTTTGCCCCTTTATTAAGTATTTGTTTTACCGTATTAGTATAATTAAAATTGAGGAAAATAACTCTTACTGGAACTTTTTGCCTATTATGCCTTTTAACTAATTCAGAGTGATCTGGTCTCAGAGGCTCAAAAATTTTATCAGTTAATGAAGAAAAATGAGATTTCATAAAACTTAAAGAAATATTATTCTGCTGTTTAACAATAAACTTGTTTAATTCTACTGTGAGTTCGTCCATGCAATTATTAAGCGCAATAATATCTTCTAAATTTTTAGTATATAAATTTTGTGCCTTGAATTTGGTAAAATGATGTTTCAACGTATTAAAGTAATTTTGTTCAATATCAACCCATCTGGCATCTACATATTGATCTACAATGTCCTTAAAAAAATCGTACTTATATGAAATGTTAGTTACCCCTTTAATAAAATTCAATAAATCCTTGACGGTATACTTTCTTTTGATATAATCTATATATGTATCAACGGATTGAGTTAAATTTGGATTCAATAATTTGATTGACATCAACTTTGTACTATGGCTTTTATTACGGAATGCTTCAATCGCAACTTCTTGCAGATAATTCAAAATGAAATCAGCATAACTTGTTTTCAATCCAAGCGCTTTGTCAAATCCATTTCCAATTAATACGATTCTGTTGTAATCATTAACCATAATTTATTTATTGCGATTGTCATTTTCAAATGTGCAATTACCGCTTATTGTGTACAGTTATTTTATATTATTTAAATAAACTAATAATTATATAAATCAAACAAGCCAGTGATAATCCAAATGAATATAAAGACAACCATGTCTGTTTGCTTATTCTTTTTCCATATTCGTTTCGCTCTTTAGAGGTCCATTCCATTTCATTAGCTGCAAATCGGTGAATTTCCATTTGTCTAATTTCTATGAAAATCAGAAAGATTAAATTAACTATTGGAAATATCACTGTCCATAATTTAAGTTTAGGAGAATCACTTGGAAATGTGCCTAATACCATGTAAGAAGCGATCATTATATTATTAAAATTAAAAACTTTGTCATGAATGCATAATATTGCCTATTCCGGACAGTGATTCCTGCCCAATCCGGACACCAATTCTTGCTGAAAGCGGACAGTGATTCCTGTTCAATCCGGACACCGATTCCTGCTGAAAGCGGACAGTGATTTCATTTTTAATTTTTCC